>DAOVEU010000393.1:0-2758 GCA_030668805.1 Desulfobacterales bacterium | reverse complement strand
ATAGAAGGCGCGCCGCTTGTAGTTCTGTCAGGCGCGGATATGCCTGCTATACTTATTGAGATCGGATACATAACCAACCCTGGCGAAGAGAAAAAGCTGTGTGACACACGGATCCTGTCCGAATTTACAAAAGTAATAAGCAAGGCAATAGACAATTTTTTGTCACAAAAAAATTGATAATTATAAGTTGCGCGAATAAATAAAGCATGATAGAAAAATCGATCTATTATCGGGGCGTGGCGCAGCCTGGAAGCGCGCCTGCTTTGGGAGCAGGAAGTCGGAGGTTCAAATCCTCTCGCCCCGACCAATAATTACAACTTCTCAAGGCGAACGCCGCAACGCACGAAAAAAGAGCATTTCGTGTTTTCCCTCTTTCGTGTTTTCGTGGCTATCTTCATAATTTTCTGCCACAAAAGACACGAATTTCATTACTATAGAGATCGTCAAATAGTTGAGTCGTTGAGTCGGAAAATAAGCATGTTAAATCAGTATATTAGAGCCTCAACTACATCAAGTGTCCAATTTTTATGCAAACCATATAAATTCAATTAATGATAACCACTTAACTACTCAACTACTCAACCACTTAACGAGGTCTGTACTAAGGAACTAAGGGGCAGACTTCTGTTCCTCGACATATGCCTGCACCATTGCCACTAATTGTTGGATTTCTCTTGTTTGCGGAAGGTAAGCGGCGATTTTCTCCACATACTGCCGATTGTGTACCGCGCGAAATGTGGGTCTAAAATTCACATCAAATACCCAACTGATCTGGAGGAGCTTAAAATCATTGAGCGTGGCCATATCCCTGAGGTCAGCCATCCTGTGCTGGCAAATAGCGTTTAGGATTGCAGGCGAATAGGTGTTGGTGTTGGGCAGGTCCAATTCGATGGTTGAATTCGGCTTTTCGTCCCGATGGTCATAATATTCAATCACCACCCGCCAGATGTCCAGCTTGTCGGCATCCCGCAAAAGACGTGCAAAGAGCAGGGAGCGTTCATCTTCGTCTTCTGGCAAGGTGCGCACATTGTGGTAGCCAATTGCCTTGGTGATGAGGGACCGCTCCGTATCCGAACAGATCGACAGTACCTGGTGCCTGGCCAGCTCCTTTAGCCCGAGTTCGGCATGGTTCTCTGAGATGGTGTCCTTGAAGGTGCCGTAGACGGCGTACTGCTCAAATCTGCCAACATCGTGAAACAGGGCCATGGTCTCGGCCAATAACATATCCTGGCTCGCCAGGTGCAAGGCCTGGCCGAGTATAATGATCTCCTTGCAGACACGTTCGGTATGTTCCTGTTTCAGCCTGATGGTTTGATTACGAGTTGGATTATCCGTGTAATACGCAGCCACATAGTCGGCAAACCACGCCTTGAAGTGCATCAAATCATCTCTATTCATCAAAATCCCTGCTTTTTTTCCTCAAACTGTCCCAAAACGAAAAAAGCCGTTGGAGCAACGGCATCGGGACTTATTGAACGTCTTAAGCCCATAGATCATCAAATAAACAATTTCAAATTTCTCGCCTACCTAAATCCGCATTCCGCATTCCCCAATCCGCATTCTTAATATGGTGGGCCGTATAGGAATCGAACCTATAACCTCCTGATTAAGAGTCAGCTGCTCTGCCTGGTTGAGCTAACGGCCCCGATCACATGTTTTTATAGAAGACTAAAAATTACCTAGTTTCCATCCAGAAATGGCCCTTTTCCGCAATCTCGGCGTCAATCTGCGGGATCGCTTGTGCGGCGTACGCATGTACGCCTCCGCGCAATCCCTTGATTTCCTTGACCTTGCGAAAAATTGCTCATTTCTGAATTGGAAACTGACGATAGTGCCCGTCATGTGAAAATTCATTAACGGATGGGCACTACCTAACAATTTTGGGGTTCCCTGTCAATTTTTTTCTGAAGCTTCACCTCCTTTTTCAGCCGGAACTACCAGATCACCACTCCAATTCTCTTTCCCCGCCGAAAAGCCGATCCCTTCGACACTGACCCTTCCGGCTTCTTCATCCACTTCGAACTTTACCGGCAGGAACTGTTCAATCACCCACATGTTGGTCACCAAATGTTTTGTTATCCTGCCTGCGATCAAGGAAGACCGGCCTTTGGCTAAGGCCATGTAAAGGACTAACTGGTCGGCTAAGTGGTCGTCAACAGCCGCCCCAGAGGCCATGAATTTAAAAAAATCTGAGCAGGCATCGTCGGCAACCTTTTCAGCGGGCTTGCCTCTTTTGCCCAAGGAGGTAAACCCGGCCGCCCCGTTTTCAAACCTCGCCCCCACAAAGACCACAGTGCCAGTACCCCGGGAAGGGCCTTCCAGGAGTTCAATTTGGGGAACCTCATGCCCGTGCCCTCTGTAACGCTTGAGAACCTGATTTCGCTGCCTCTCCGCAATACTTACGGGAAGATTTGACACGGCGGAGAGCGCATAAGTATCTTGCAGTTCACCCCGCCAGGTGCGGTCAATGCTACAAAGTCCTGTCACTGGCGATACGGATGCAATGACCTTCCCGCCCCCCTTTGGATACCAACCCCAACGCTCTATCTCCACCCGTATGGCTCCCCCCATTTGCCGGAGCCCAGGCACAAATACCTCCTTCAAGTAGTGAAAACATGGGCTCCAGGGCACATGTGTGCCCCCTGTAATGACAACCCGGGATGCCTTTTTGGCAAATAGCAGGGCAGGAACCATGGTCTGGAGCACCAGGCTCGTGGAACCTGCTGTTCCCACGTCAAGGGAATAGGACCCCGGCACG
>DAOVEU010000314.1:0-3432 GCA_030668805.1 Desulfobacterales bacterium | reverse complement strand
CAAACTAGAAACCAAGCTTTTTGTCAAAAATATTGCTCCATAATTGACCATTATTAACGAGGTCTGAACTTAGAAAACGAAGATGTTGAAGACATTAATCGTTGAGGACAGCGCTACCTTTCGGAAGACCTTTAAAGAGGCCCTGTGTGAGCGATTCCCTTTTATGGTTATTGATCAAGCCGTGGATGGAACGGAGGCCATGCAAAAAATCAAAACTTTTCTGCCTGATCTTGTCTTTATGGACATCCGATTGCCCGGGGAAAGCGGCCTTGAGCTTACCAAAAGAATCAAAGCAAGTCATCCCGAAATAGCCATTATCATTCTTACAGCTTATGATTTGCCGGAATACCGAGAGGCGGCTTACGATGGCGGAGCCGATGCCTTTATTCCAAAGAGCTCATTGAATCTGGCGGATATTGCGGCGTTGATCGAATCCATTTTTTCAGACAGAAACCAAGACTTCCATGATCCTACGAAGGAGGGATGTTCGTAAAAGAGGTGGCGGGGCTGGGAAGGAAATACAACAAGGAGGTGATTTGTAAGGATCTTCGACAAGGGTTCTTGAACGTATTTGGCAGGAAAATCCATGACAAGAAGGGGGTAAAGAAAATGTGAGACAAACAAGAGAAATGGGCATGTGCCCACTGTGGACACACGGCTTCCGGTAAGTTTGTTGGAGATATCTGTCCTGAATGCGGATTAACGTACTGGAAATGCACCAAGTGCGGATTTCTGATTACGGCCGCAACACCACCACGTGTCTGCACTTCCTGTGGGGAAAAGTGTGATTTCCTAAACGTCACCTGTTACACGCCGGAGTGCGGTGGGCCTGGTCACATTGATCCCAGGTTATAGATGTGGTGTATGAGGGTCACAGACTTGGGAACAGTACGAAAGACGGCGTGCAGAGATAGAAGACAACCGAGGAGGTGCCAAGATGACAGAGAGACTGCAAGTGTACAAGTGTGAAGTGTGTGGAAACATTGTGGAGGTGCTCCATGCGGGCAAGGGTGAGCTTGTGTGCTGCAAGCAGCCCATGAAGCTTTTTGTTGAGAATACCGTTGATGCTGCCAAGGAAAAACACGTGCCAGTGGTGGAAAAGACCGCAGAAGGCATCAAAGTAAAGGTCGGCAGCGTTGCCCATCCCATGGAGGAAAAACACTATATTGAGTGGATCGAGATCATCGCTGACGGAAAGGCATACCGCCAGTTTTTGAAGCCAGGAGATGTGCCTGAAGCCACGTTCAAGATCGCTGCAGAACAAGTCACAGTGCGTGAGTACTGCAACCTGCACGGTTTGTGGAAAGCATAATGGCCCATGCGCCCGGGCGGGTCTGTTCATGCTTGATCGGGAACTGGCTGCCCGTGTCTTTACCATGCCTGTCGGGGCGGCTCAGGGGTCATCGGACTCAGGTTGGATAGATGTGACCCATTGTCCCCAGGATATGATTCCACGGACTGGAAGACGGCCATGAAGGTGGCTGGTGAGTGAGGTGTGTTATGAAAAAGAGTGTGTTTGCTTTGTGGATGGTGTTTCTTTGCGCGCAGGTGGCCTTTGGGGCCGGTGGCCGGATCAGTGAAGACACTGAGACCTGTATTGATTGTCATGCCTCGGTGCATCCGGGGATTGTGGCCGACTGGGAGAAGAGCCGCATGGCCAAAGTCACCCCGAGGGTCGCAAAAAGTATGATCTTAAAGAAGCGGAGGGTTTCATTTGAGGAAGTGCCAAATAATCTGGCCGGCATCGTGGTTGGCTGTGCCGAGTGTCACACTATGAATCCAGAAAAGCACAAGGACACTTTTGAGCACAATGGCTACGATGTACATGTAATAGTGACTCCGGGAGACTGTTACACGTGCCATTCTGTTGAGGTGAGGCAATATGGCAAAAACATCATGTCTCATGCTTATGGAAACCTTGAGAACAATCCTGTTTTCCGGGACCTGGTAGACTCTGTGAATGGCATCCAGTCCTTTGGAGACATGAAGACGACCTATCAACGTCCTGACGCCAAGACCGATGCTGACTCGTGCTTCCACTGCCACGGGACGATGATTCAGGTCAAGGGTATGAAGGCAAGGGAGACGACAGAAGGCGAGATGGAATTCCCCGTGCTTTCGGGTTGGCCAAACCAGGGAGTGGGCCGGGTCAATCCTGATGGTACCAAAGGATCATGCACCGCATGCCATACCCGGCACCGGTTTTCCATTGAAATGGCTAGAAAACCTTATACTTGCGCCGAATGCCACAAGGGTCCGGACGTGCCCGCATACAAGGCCTATATGGTAAGCAAGCATGGCAACATCTATTCGGCACTCTCCAAGGCCTGGGATTTTAACGCTGTTCCCTGGACCGTGGGAAGAGATTTCACAGCACCCACCTGCGCTACTTGCCACGTCAGCCTGGTTGTTACACAAGAAGGCGATGTAGTCGCAGAGAGGACCCACCAGATGAATGATCGCCTCTCCTGGAGGATATTCGGGTTGATATATGCCCATGCCCATCCGAAATCTGCGGATACGACCATTATAGAAAACAAGGCTGGACTACCTTTGCCTACCGAGCTCACCGGAGAGCCTGTGGCCGCATATCTGATTGATGCAAAGGAGCAAGAAAAGAGGCGAGAGACCATGCAGAGGGTTTGTCTTGCCTGCCACAGTTCTGGGTGGGTTGATGGACAGTTTGCCCGCTTTGAAAACACCATCAAGACAACCAACAAGATGACCCTGGCTGCCACCAAGATCCTGCTTTCTGCGTGGGAGAAAGGGGTGGCCAAAGGGCTGGCCCACAAGGACAGCATCTTCAACGAGGCGATAGAGAAAAAGTGGGTCGAGCAGTGGCTGTTCTTTGCCAATTCAACCCGTTTTGCCTCTGCCATGATGGGGGCCGACTACGGTGCTTTTGCCAACGGTCGCTGGTACATGTCAAAAAACATCCAGGAGATGATTGATTGGTTGGAATTTAAGCTTAAGGTGAAGAAGTAATTCCCTATGTTGGGACATACGACCATTGCTCCTGGGGCTTTAAGTCACAGAAGGAAGTAGAGGCCATGAGCTGAGCTGCACTATAAACCAAAACTTCTTGTAGAATTTTGTTGTAAAGGAGGTGGCAAATAATAAAGATAAAGTCAATCGTAGGCGTTCTAATAGTGGGCGTGCTCTTTGCTGTAGCCGTAGCTGCTGTTGGTGACAATAGGGGTGCTGAAGAGATGGTGCTTCAGGGCGGGAAGCTTGGAAGCGTGCCCTTTCCCCATCACAAGCACCAGGAGGCACTTGAAGCCTGCAAGGATTGTCACAACATATTTCCCAAGGTTGCAGGGAGCGTCGAAGATCTAAAGGTTCAAGGGAAGCTGGAGAAGAAAAGGGTTATGAATGAGTGCCGGGGCTGTCACAAGGAAAAAGCCGGGAAGGGCGAAAAGGCCGGCCCCACCA
>DAOVEU010000417.1:0-2503 GCA_030668805.1 Desulfobacterales bacterium | reverse complement strand
AAGGAATAAAACCAATGCTTACAAAAAGTTTCTTCAAGTCTCGCCCGACTTCGCCTGGACCTGTCCGACAATACCAGTCTTTAGCATGCTGGCGAAGTCCTGGCGGGCGGGCCTCAACTTTAGCTCACCCTGGCCCAGACCTGGCTTATAGTCATAATAGGCTGATCTGAGCATGTAGCGCCAGGGCGGGCTTTAGACACTTTAGCTCACTTCGTTTCACGATTATTTGACTTCAACGGTTGCACCCGCCTCTTCGAGCTGTTTTTTGATATCTTCAACTTCCTCTTTGGAGACCCCTTCTTGCACTGGCCTGGGAGCCTCATCCACCAAAGCCTTGGCCTCCTTTAGACCAAGTCCGGTAATTGCTCTGACCGCCTTGATGACCTGAATCTTTTTGTCCCCTACTTGACTTAGGATAACATCAAACTCGGTCTTCTCCTCGGCCTCGGCCTGGGCGGCCTGTGCACCGGGTGCAGCACCCACGGCAACCGGGGCTGCTGCCGACACCCCGAATTTCTCTTCCATTTCCTTAACCAATTCGGAAAG
The DNA here is from genome assembly GCA_030668805.1 of Desulfobacterales bacterium. Classification (GTDB taxonomy): domain Bacteria; phylum Desulfobacterota; class Desulfobacteria; order Desulfobacterales. The sequence goes on along the minus strand of DAOVEU010000417.1, from coordinate 1,957 downwards.
CTCAAGTACGGACATACTGGAAACGAATTCAATGACGTCTTCTTTGGTAACATTAGCCATTCTATGTATCCTCCTCGTTTATAAACTTTGCTCCACTTCGTTCCGCAATTAGTTGAGTAGTTAAGTAGTTAAGTAGTTGAGTGGTTAAGCATCTGGTCATTTAATCACTTGACTATTCAACCACTCGACCACTTGACCACTCAACCCCCTTTTTGCCGCTTGATGGCCTCCAGAACACCCATAAAATTCCTGAGCACACCACCGAGAACCCTCACCAGGCCGGTGACAGGAGCGTTCATTAGCGAGAGTAGCTGCCCCAACAAAACTTCCTGGGAGGGAAGTTTTGAGAGTCTTGTAATACCCGCAAGATCAACGATCTGGCCTTCTACGACCCCGGCCCTAACTTCCAGGGCGGAATTATCTTCACTAAATTTGATGAGAATCCTGGCCGGAGCCACGGGGTCTTCATAACTCAAGGCCACAGCACATGGCCCAAAGAAATGTTCCTTCAACAGCGCCATGTCAGTTCCATCTGCAGCCCTTGTCATGAGGGTATTCTTCACCACTTGGTATTCAACCGAGGCATCCCTGAGTTGGCTCCGCAACTCATCCATAGCGAGCATGTTCAGGCCTCTGAAGTCCGTAAGTAGCACGGCCCTTGCCCTTGAAAACTTCTCATGCAGGGCTTCAACGATTTTTTCTTTTTCGGATTGCTTCAAAAGTGCGTTACCCCCCTTATCTCAAAATACTCTTTACATAGACAGGATCAATCTTTACCCCCGGACCCATGGTTGTTGAAATGGCTATGCTCTTCAGATATGTCCCCTTACTACTGGCCGGTTTGAGGCGCACGAGAATCTCGAAAAACGAAGCAAGGTTTTCCAGAAGCCTGTCCACACCAAAGGAGACTTTCCCCATAGGCGCATGGACAATGCCCGCACGCTCCACTCTGAAATCGATCTTGCCCGCCTTCAACTCCCTGACAGTGCGGGCCACATCAAAGGTAACAGTTCCAATTTTTGCATTCGGCATCAGGCCCCTGGGACCCAGGATCTTGCCGATACGCCCAACGGCACCCATCGTATCTGGCGTTGCAACAGCCTTGTCAAACCCAAGCCACCCACGTTTGATCTTTTCGATGAGGTCATCATTTCCGACAAAATCTGCGCCAGCCTCTTCAGCTTCTTTCTCCTTTTCCCCCTTAGCAAACACCAATACTTTGACATCTTTGCCTGTCCCGTTTGGCAGCACGACCGTGCCTCGGACCATCTGATCGGCATGCCGCGGATCGACTCCCAAGCGTACCGCAACATCCACGCTCTCATCGAGCTTTGCATAAGATATGTCAAGGGCCAACCTCAAGGCCTCTGAGAAATCGTATCCTTTGTTGGGATCTAATTTCTGTCTGGCTGTCGCGTACTTTTTTCCTCTTTTTCCCATGTTCTCGTGGCTCCTCAGGAATTCAGGAATTGCGAATTGAAGGAAGTTCACTTGATTTTGAATTCCCCAATCCCTTAATTCCTTAATCCCTCAATTAGTCATTGCGATCAAACGACTTCGATACCCATGTTCCGGGCAGTCCCTTCTATTATCTTGCAAGCGCTTTTTATGTCATAGGCATTCAGATCGACCATCTTCATCTTAGCAATCTCCTCAATCTGGGCCCTTGTGACATTTCCAACCTTCTCGCGCTTGGGATCACCAGAGCCCTTGGCAATCTTGGCTGCTTTCTTAAGCAGGACCGAGGCGGGGGGAGTCTTGGTGACAAATGAGAAAGAGTGATCATGATAAATTGTGATCACCACAGGTATTATCATCCCTTCCTGGCCAGCCGTTTTGGCATTAAATGCCTTGCAAAACTCCATGATATTGACGCCCTGCTGGCCCAGGGCTGGACCGATGGGCGGAGAAGGGCTGGCTTGCCCCGCTGGAACCTGCAGCTTAATCGAGCCTATAA
>DAOVEU010000190.1:0-4970 GCA_030668805.1 Desulfobacterales bacterium | reverse complement strand
GAGGGGGGTTTTATTGGAAAAGTTCCCTTTGCTTGCTCTTTCAGCCATTTCGATCTACCTATCCTCTTTATCAGTTCAACGTTTTGGAGTTGTTGTATCGACCGAATCAGTGCCAATGGGTCTGCGTATTGCTAATGCTTTAATTTCATATACAGGCTACATCGGAAAGATGATCTGGCCTCATAACCTGGCAGTCTTTTATCCACCCCTTGACATGGCGCCAATATGGCAGGCTGTCCTGGCTGCCTTGTTTCTGGTGTTTGTGTCCGTTTTGGTGATCCGGACGGCGCGGCAGCGGCCTTATCTTGCTGTAGGATGGCTGTGGTATATTGGAACACTTGTGCCAGTGATAGGGTTGGTCCGGGCGGGTTTGTGGCCGGCCATGGCAGATCGTTTTGCGTATGTGCCTTTGATCGGTTTGTTTGTTATGATTGCCTGGGGTGTTCCTGATCTTACAGCAAGATGGCGCCATCAAAGGCTCGCACTTTCTACATCCGCAGGTGTAATCCTTTTAGCCTTTGCGATATGCACATGGTCCCAGGCAGGCCATTGGAAGAACAACTTTTCACTCTTTAAACACACCGTCAATGTGACTGCCAACAACTGGGTGGCACACAATATTGTGGGAAGTGTTCTGGCTGAGCAGGGAAGGCTCAAGGAGGCGATGGTCAATTATTCCGAGGCGCTGCGGATCAAACCGTACTATACGCCGGCCCATTTCAACATGGGAGTTGCACTGGTACGCCAGGGAAGGCTCAAGGAGGCTATTAGCCACTATTCCGAGGCGGTGCGGATCAAACCCGACTTTGCAGAGGCGTACATCAATCTCGGCATAGCTTATTTCGGCCAAGGCGACGTGGATAAAGCCATTTCTCAATTCAGATGCGCTATTTCGTTAGCTCCGCGCAATTCGGAGGCCCATTACAACCTCGGTATTGCTTACGGCTCAAAGGGATTGTTCGACAAAGCTTTTCAGGAAATTAGAAAGTCAAAAGAGCTCAGTTCAAAAGGAAAATGGGATTTGATACGCAAAGAAATGAAGACAACACCCTCACAGCACGCTCCCCATTAACATTCCGTGAACGCTTACACATCTCTGTTGTCTTTCGTATCTTGGCATATGCTCAGGAGATAATATTAATGAGAGGTGTTTTTAAAAATTTAACTGGGCAGAAATTAAGCAGATTGATCAAGGTACCACTTGTAAGTTAGCCTGAGTCCTTCAGTTAAAGTTGTTCCGGCCTTCCATCCGAGACTGGTCAGTTTTGAGACATCAAGTAATTTTTGCTGAGTACCATCCGGTCTTGTCTGATCCCAAACAATTTCGCCTTCATAACCAACGACTTTTTTTATCGTCTCAGCCAATTCCATGATCGTAATATCTTTTCCGGACCCAACATTGATGTGAGAAAGCATCGGTTGTGTCTGACTATCGTAAACGCTGTCATCGAGTGCCATAATGAAAACACAAGCAGAGGCCAGATCATCTACATGCAGGAACTCGCGGCGAGGGCTGCCACTTCCCCACAAAATAACCTGTGGGGATTGTCCGGGATTAGAGTTCTGAGACGCAAAACCAAGAGCGACACGGATGTCTTCCGGGATGGGACCATAGAAAGACTCGTCTTTTTTCATTCCTTCCCAGTCGGCCTGGGCAGCCAGTTTTGCCAGATAAAATTTACGTATCAGGGCGGGAATCACATGGGAGCTCTCCAAATCGAAATTGTCATTTGGGCCATACAGATTTGTCGGCATAACTGAGCGGTACCTGGTCCCATACTGGCGATTATAGGACTCGCAGAGCTTAATGCCGGCGATTTTCGCAATAGCATATGGCTCATTTGTCGGCTCAAGCCTGCCGGTAAGAATACATTCCTCTTTCATTGGCTGCGGGGCATGTTTGGGATAGATACAGGATGATCCCAGGAATAAAAGCCCTTTGGCCCCTGCCTTCCACGCAGAGTGAAGAACATTTGTCTGGATGACCAGGTTATTGTAAATAAATTCCGCAGGGTAGATATTGTTGGCCTGTATGCCGCCCACCTTCGCTGCGGCAAGAAAAACATATTCAGGCCGCTCCACATCAAAGAATTCTTCGACTTTCTCCTGTCTTGTCAGGTCCAGTTCCTGATGGGTCCTATAGACAAGATTTCCGTATCCCAATTCCCCTAATTTTCGAAGGATAGCCGAGCCTACTAAACCCCTGTGACCTGAAACATATATTTTGGAAGTCTTGTTCATAGTTCTGATTCGTTTATATCTCTAATCAAATTGATTGTAAGTACGAAAGCCTGCTTTTTTACATAACCGGTCTTTTTCTGCATCTTTCAAATCCTCTCGCACCATCATCTTAACCAGCTCATCAAAAGATACCGCTGGCTTCCACCCTAATTCTGAACGGGCCTTTGTGGGATCGCCCAAGAGAAAATCCACTTCAGTAGGCCTGAAATAATCCGGATCAATCTTCACAAGGCTTTTCCCTGTTTCACTGTTTTTGCCTGTCTCATCGGCCCCACTTCCTTCCCACACAATTTTTATTCCTATCTCTCCAAAGGCCTTTTCAACGAACTCCCTCACCGAATGGGATTCACCAGTGGCAATAACATAGTCCTCAGGGTCTTCTTGCTGCAACATCAGCCACATGGCCTTCACATAATCTTCAGCATAACCCCAGTCCCTCTTGGCATCCAGATTACCCAAGTACAGTCTTTCCTGAAGGCCCAGCTTGATGCGTGCAACCGCTCTTGTGATCTTGCGGGTTACAAAAGTTTCACCTCTTATTGGAGATTCATGATTAAAAAGGATACCATTGCAGGCGAACATATTATACGCTTCGCGGTAGTTGACTGTGATCCAGTATCCATAGAGTTTGGCAGCTGCATAAGGGCTTCGCGGATAAAAGGGCGTGGTCTCTCGCTGTGGTATCTCCCGGGCCTTTCCAAAAAGTTCGCTTGTAGATGCCTGATAAAATCGCGTCTTCTTCTCCATTTTCAGAATTCTGATAGCCTCAAGGAGACGCAAGGTCCCAAGTGCGTCCGCATTGGCAGTATACTCAGGTGTTTCAAAAGAGACCTTGACATGACTCTGGGCCGCCAGGTTATAGATCTCATCAGGCTGAATTTCCTGGATTATACGGATCAGATTCGTGGCGTCCGTGAGATCTCCATAATGCATGAAAAAGCGGACATCCTTTTCGTGAGGATCTTTATAAAGGTGATCCACACGAACAGTGTTAAACGAGGAAGACCTGCGTTTAATACCATGTACATCGTAACCCTTTTCTAATAATAACTCCGCCAGGTAGGCACCGTCCTGGCCTGTAATGCCTGTAATCAAGGCGCTTTTCATGGTGATATATCTCCTTCTTATTGTTCAATATAGTAATATTTATGGTAACATCAAGGCCGGTATTGTTGTTAAAACTGATAATCTTGCTACTCTGGGAACTAATGATAGTCTGGTTTTTTTAATATGTGCGGAATCTGCGGCCTAATTGATTATAATCACAAGAGCGCTATTGATCTTCCGTCTGCGGTGCACCGCATGGCCAACCGTCTTGTACACCGCGGACCGGATGCTGAAGGCTTCTGGCAGGAACCTGGTGTGGCCTTAGGGCACCGCCGCCTTTCCATAATAGATCTGGCAGGCAGTATCCAGCCTATGCAGGACCCAACCGGCCGCTACATCCTGATCTTCAATGGTGAAATATATAACTATCCGGAGCTCCGTACAGACCTGGAAAAACGTGGAATCCGTTTTAGAACAAAAGGAGATACGGAGGTCCTGCTGGCCACCTACATTACGTATGGTCCTGGTTGTCTTGAACACCTGAACGGCATGTTTGCCTTTGCAGTTTGGGACAGGCAAGAGCAGGTCCTTTTTGCTGCCAGGGATCGTATGGGCGTAAAGCCTCTTTTTTTCGGGCAAGGTCGTGGCGGTCTGATGGCCTTTGCATCCGAACTCCAGTCCTTGCGCGATTTGCCTCTGGACTTTTCCATTCGTCCATCCGCTCTTGTCCAATACCTGCGTCATGGTTTCATCCGATCCCCTAACACAATATTCCACGGGGTCCGGGAGCTACGACCCGCCCATTTCCTGCGATACAGCCAGGGCGAACTCGAAGTCCGGCCATACTGGAGCCCTCCATTGCCTGACTCCGGGTGGAAACGTAGACCTGAGTCCGAGCTTGCAGAAGAATTACGCGACCTTGTTCGCTCTGCAGTACACTTTCGATTGAGAAGCGACGTCCCTCTTGGGGCCTTTCTTTCCGGCGGCCTGGATTCAAGCGTCATTGTTGCCGCTATGCGGGACCTTGGAGAAACGGACATCCATAGCTTTGCAATCGGGTTTGAAGAGGCGAGCTTTGACGAAAGTCCATATGCCAAACAGGTTGCAGACTATCTGAACACGGTTCACCATGAAAGCCGCAAGGCCTTGCGGGCCGGGGACTTACTCTTTGATCTGGTCCGTCACTACGGTCAGCCCTATGGAGACTCTTCGGCCATACCGACATGGAATCTCTGTCAGGAGACCCGCCGTCATGTTACCGTGGCCCTTTCAGGTGACGGTGGGGACGAACTGTTCTGCGGCTATCGCAGATATGTGGCTCGCCGTCTGCTTGCGTGGTATCAGAAGCTTCCGCAACCAGTACGCAAGAGGTGCCTGGCAGCCGTCATAAAACGCCTGCCGGAGGGCACTGCATATTACGACCACAGTCTCATCAAAAAATTGCGTCTTTTTGTGGACTTGGACCAGCGAGTAACCGAAGATCCAAACGATATCTACCCGGCATTTTTCAAGACAGAGGATCTCGCCATTCTCCTTGATGCGGAGCAGGATTCTGTCGAATATGAACACCAAAAGACTGAAATGTTGGCAGATCAACAGATAAACCCGATAGAGCTTATGATGCGGTCGGATATCTTACATTACCTGCCGGACGATATCCTGACCAAGGTGGACCGGGCGAG
>DAOVEU010000003.1:0-16966 GCA_030668805.1 Desulfobacterales bacterium | reverse complement strand
GCACGAGAAGGCTGCCAGAAACTTGGAACACCAAACTCCAAACTCGGAATTGGTTCAGTGACCATGGAAGTCGCTGGGCTTTGTGAGGTCATAGACTGGGTCATGGGCTTCGGGAGGGCCTTTACTTTGGTGTTCGTTCCTGATAAAAAATCTCCCTAAGTCATTAAGAAACAGGGCAATTTAATCCTGTTTTCGAGCTGTCAGGCGCAACCTTGCGCCAAACTCGAAATCCTGAACCGGTCGAATGACTATGGAGGTCGGGGGACTTGTCGAGGTCATGAGTTGGGTCATGGCTTGAAGGCTTTTGCAGGGCTTTCAGTTTTGGAGCAGGTCAAGAAACGCGAGGGTTTTATCCATCCCGGAGGAATACGCTTAGCATTCCACAGGGCAGGCAGGAATACTTCGAGTATTTCGAGGACGAAAATCCGAGTGTGACGCAGCCTGCCCGCCATCGCTCTCGCTCAGGCGAGGCGGGCGGGACATGGGGCAAAAGAGGATGTTTTGCGATGGCCTCGCTTGGGAGACATGCTTAGGTGCTGGACCCTGTCCATCTCAGACAGGCTGCGGCACAGGAGCTTTCGGCCACGGCAGAGAGATATAGCGAAGAACCCGGAGCTATGTATGAAGAAAACTCGGAGCGAAGAACGTCCTAACATCTCAGTATAGAAGAAGTTAGTGAATGCCTTAAAACGGCAATGGGGGCTAAAGGGTGTAATTCAACATAATCAACAACGTTAAAGTTGTTCCCAACGTCCCCAAAGTTGTTCCCGACACCAATTGTGGCGACGGGTCGTCAGCACAATAGTCTGTGTATGTCTGTGTCAGTCTGCGGCAGAAAGAAAACAAGATTGGTTTGATATCAAGGAAGAAAATGCTAAATACGGTAGAGGCAAGCGACAAAGGGCAAGCGGCAGATGACAGATGACGGAGGGCGTAATTCAACATAGTCAACAACGTAAGTTCTTAGTCAACAACGTTAAGTTCTCCCCATTAGAGTAAAGCATGACAAAAAAGGACACAACCGAGAGAATTGAATCTCTCATTAAAGCCCTTCCAAGGCTGACAGACGGCCAGATAAGATGGCTGGAATCGATCGTCACCCAGTTCCAGAGACCCCACAAATTCACCCGATTGCCCAAGTCAGACCTCATTGACGATACAATTTTGCAGGATTTTGGTGATGCCCTCCGCATCCACCACTGCTTTTCCCAGGAACCCTTCAGCAAGGACAAGTTTGAGTACGTCCTAGAACAAGTCCTGAAGGCTAATGGCATCCCCGCGAAGAGGGCGCCAAAAGGCAACCCTGGCCATGACATGACAATAAAAAAACAGCAGTTTTCGCTTAAAACCCAGGCTGACAAAAGTATAAAAGCCCACGAGCTTCACATCTCAAAATTCCATGAACTGGGGAAGGGAGACTGGTCTGATAAGATCGATGACCTGAAAGGCTTGAGGAAGCAGTTTTTCAACCACTTAAAGAATTATGACAGGATACTCTCCCTGCGTGCAATCTCGAAACCGCCCAAGCGCTGGCATTATGAACTTGTCGAGGTTCCTAAATCCTTGCTTAAACAAGCTAAGAATGGTGAATTTGAGATGAAATTCAAGAGCACCCAGATGCCGAAACCTGGTTATTGCAGAGTATTCACTCCTTCAGGGACCAAGAAGTTTGAGCTCTATTTTGATGGGGGTGGTGAGAGGAAGCTACAGATAAAGCATCTTGATAAATCCTTGTGCATTGTTCACGCTGAATGGCTTTTTCCTTCGGAGACTTTGTGAAAAAGGTTGAGGTTTACGTTTTTCAGCCTTCTTATGGCAATTTCGGCATATTCCGGTTTCAGCTCAATACCAACGCATTTCCTGTTAAGTCTCAAACAAACTTCCCCAACCGTGCCTGAACCGAAGAACGGGTCGAGTACCAAGTCTTTCTCCCTGCTTCCAGCCAGTATGCACGGCTCGACAAGCGCGGACGGGAATACCGCAAAGTGAGCGTCCTTGAAACCGTTGGTGTTGATGGCCCAGACAGACCGCCTGTTCCTTTTACCTTTGCCACCATTGGCCTGTTCCTTGATGGCCTTGTAATCGTAATAATACCTCTTTGATTTGGTAAATAGGAATAGGTACTCGTGGGCTTGCGTTGGCCTATCTTTCACCGATTCAGGCTGGCAGTTCGGCTTGTGCCAGATAATGTCTGAACGGAGATACCAGCCGTCAGCCTGTAAGGCAAAGGCGAGCTTCCATGGTATCCCTATAAGGTCTTTAGGTTTCAATCCCTCTGGAGTTGGTGGGCGGTATTTCATTGCCCTAGCAGGATTCTTTTTGTCAGTCTGCCTCCATTTGCGGTTCCCACTCGTGTAAGAGTCCCCGATGTTCAGCCAAAGCGTGCCATCATCTTTAAGGAGCCTCCTGACCTCTTGAAAAATAGCAGTAAGGTGGGAAATGTAATCGTTAACGTCCATCTCAGCGCCTATTTGCCCTTGAATGTCATAATCTCTGAGACCCCAGTAAGGCGGACTAGTCACACAGCATTGAAATGTCTGGTCAGAAGAATCCGCCAATACCTTTCGAGCGTCGCCGATGATTATTTTATATTCTCCATCCGTGGATTCCATAATTTGTCGGGTCGTATTCTTTGATTGTGAAACGTGCATTAACCCCTCTGCTCCGGTATCAATTGGTTTCCGTGTTGTTTAACCTGACTTAGTTCCCTTCATGTTTTGGCCTTCCCTAAAATTCGTGTTGGCAGCTTTCCCCGCCATTACCCAGTCATCAACTTCCTTTTGCTTGAATTTCCAAAACTTGCCAATCCGATGAGCCGGTATCTTTCGGTTTTCAAGCCACCTGTATATCGTGTCTTTGCTAACACCGAGGTGATCTGCTATTTCGGCTACAGAAAGCCATCTTTCATTCATACCATTACCTACTAATACCTGTCAATACATATAAAACCATATACATATGGTTTTATATTAAGTAATTCATAGCAAAGGCGAAAATGGCTGTCAAGCTGAAAAACGACAATGGTACATCATGTTGGGCTATAGGTCTTATTCTAATACTATATATAGTATTTTTTTCTTGACTTTTGACTGATAATCGTTTTTTATGAGATTTAAGTATAAAAGTATAGAAGGAGGGCATCGAAAGATGCCAAAACCAAAAAGAAAAGTTTATCATGTGACGCTAAATCCCGGCGGAGGCTGGGGTAAAAAAAAGGGAACTTGGGGCCCTTTAGTTTTCCAGTTTCGCAATCATGATTTTTGTGCTGTGTGGTGGTCATGCCGCGAAAATCTAGGATAGAGCAATTGAGCGTTGTACCGAACGTCGGGGCCGCCTTTGACTATGTTGAATAAGCCTGATGCGATGATTTGCAAGAAAGTGTCCATGGGCGGTTGATTTGGAAAATATGGCGATGCCAAGCGCAAGGCGCAGATCCAACGTCCCATGGTTTCTTTCAGGGCGCTTGTCGAGTGTTTTGAATTTGCCAATATTGTACTAACTGGTTCTACAGAGAGACGGTTTCGGCGGGATGATTAGAGAGGGGCTCCTTTAGAGGATGCCGGCGATGATTTGTTCTTAATAATGGGGGACTGCGATGTGGTCAGATAATGAGACAACTCAAGACTTGCTTGGTTTTCGTGTGCATGCGGATCTCATCTACGATATGATCACTGATCCGACTTTGCTGCCGATGACAATAGGGGTTTTTGCAGATTGGGGAGGTGGCAAGAGCAGCATCCTAAGGATGCTTCAGGAGAAGATCGACACCCTAAGTGAAGATGATGGCACGTTTTGTCTTTATGTAAATGGCTGGCTTTTCGAGGGGTACGACGACGCAAAATCTGCTTTGATCAGTTCAATCCTGGCCCAGATAAAAGACCATCCCACGCTTGGTCAATGGTTGAAAGACAAGATCGTGCCGTTGTTAAAGTCAGTAGACTATATGCGCTACATCAAGATGGGGTTGGCAAACACATCCCTTGGGACAGCATTCGCCTCAGGCGGTCTTGATCTCTCTTCTGTTATGTCAGTATTGGGGGCCTTTTTTCCCTCTTTTGTCGGCGGCAAAGATGAAAACACCGATAAGAAGGAGGCTACCAAGGAAGCCGAAGAGGCACTCATCGCGATTCGGGATTTCCGCGACCAGTTTTCGGCTCTGCTGGCAGGCAGCAAAATCAAATCGCTCGTAGTCCTAATCGATGATCTCGACAGATGTTCGCCTGAACGGATCGTTCAGAATCTGGAGGCTATCAAACTATTCTTGAACGTTGATCGAACCGCATTCATAATCGGTGCTGACCAGAGACTTGTTGAGCATGCGATTCGACTACATTATCGTGGCTTGGCAGGTGGAGCAGATATACAGGTCAAGAATGAATCTCAGGTGGTGAAGGATTATCTTGAGAAGATTATCCACGTCCCGTTCAGCTTACCGCGTTTGTCCGTTCCCGAGGTTCAAACCTACATGACAATGCTCTTCTGCGAACATGAACTCAGAGATTCTAATGAATTTTCGGGCTGTCGATCAGCACTGAGTAATCACTTGGATGAAGACAGACATACACCGCTGCCATCAAAGACCATCTTAGATACGCTTGCGAGGGAAGGCAATGTTGATCCTGAAAAGTTAGCGACCCTGGAGAAAACCCTCAAATTCTGTATCACGGCAGCACCGCTAGTTGGCGAAGGTCTCAAGGGAAACCCACGCCTCATCAAAAGGTTTCTGAATACTTACCTTATTCGCTCCAAAATGGCCCAAATTGCTCATGTGAATGATTTTAATGCAGCAATCATGGTCAAGTTGATGGTCTTGGAGTACGGCGATACTGAGCAACATCAGGCGCTCTACGAGTTTGTTCGTCGAGGACAAGGGCACGCGCCTGAACTGGCCTCGCTGGAAGAGTATGCACGTTCTGAAAGTCCGGAGCCGCCAGCGGAGAAGCCAAAATGGGATCCGACACCATTCCTAAAGCGCTGGGCTAGAATGGACCCGCCCTTGGCGGGGAAAGACCTTCGAGATTATTTCTGGCTGTCCCGTGATCGTATGACGGGCACGTTGGGAGAACTGGACATGTTGCCGCCACATTTGAGAAAGCTGATATCTGATCTGACGGCAAACAACACAAGTCTTCAAGACAAGACAGCATTAAAGCTGACGGCATACGAAAAAGCTGAAGTTGAAGTAGTCTTGGCGGAAGTGAAAAGGCGTCTAGTTGCTGAGCCAGGCGCCCCTGTGGCATACAAAGCATTCTTAGCATGTGTTAAGGCAAACGTTCCCGGTAGCGAAGAGGTTCTGATAGAGGCTCTCGATTCGGCTGAAGTGCAGAAGATGAGCAGTGAGGGTTTCTTTCCCGTACTCGCGCTATTGAATAATAGTAGTTGTAGCAAAGGGCTGATAAGTGTGGTTGACAAAATTAAGGATACGAAAAGCGCTGTGGGGATCTCAGTAAAGAAAGCCCTTAGAGCAAAGGATGGGAGGAAACGCTAATGGGGACATCGACAGGTTTCAGGCCATCTGGCCCTCAATGGAGACAACCCACCAAAGACGCCCAAGATGCAACGGCACCAGGTGCTCTTCCTTCCGCAGTTTCGAAAGCCGTCAAGTCCCATATGCAGGCCCGCCTTTCCTCACCAGGCATGGGCGACCAATACTACGGCAGAGGAACATCGGGTAGCGGTCCAAGCGGAGGGGCTGGAAGTGGCCGGGGGGGCGGAAGAACTTTCAGCACGGCACGTTCTGCCGCTCGTGGACTCGGTGCTTTCATCAGTGATGTTCAATCAAAGGGAATACGTGAAGCTCTACAATCCCGGGGGCTTGGTCATCTTGCAGACAAGCCGCTTGCCGAAGTCCTTGACAGTGTGGCGACCACATTTTTGGAGCAGGCTGGATTTGTCGAAGAGCAAGACGCTCTATCGGCAGCAGGCCGGGTTTTTGATAAATTGCAGGAAGACTGCAACACCCTAGAGGAATTCGAAGCCAAGCTCCAGGGCTTAACAGATTCCCAAGAACTATCCTCTGTTTTCACCGAGTTCTTTCGGTATGTTCTGGTCGAAGACTTCATGAGACATTATTCAACCCAGCTGCAAGATAAATACTCGGACAGTCAGATATCAGATCTTCGGGATAAGGTTGAAGGGCTACTGTTAGGACGGTTACAGTTCGACCTTGAATACCAAGATCTGACCACAGTGGACTGGTCATCTGCTGAGGTGGAGGAAATCATCGAGTCCATTCAAAAGGATACCTATGATATCTGCATGGAGGTGAATCTTTGAATGTCAGCATTCAAATGAGTGGTTCCAGAGATGACTCGCACGAGTGTTTCTCGCGGATATGCATATCTGCTGAGAATGGCGTCTACTCAAGTGAGTTGCGCATTGATGGCCGTACGTTGTATTATAGCCTTGGTAGTCCAACAGAGGATGAGCTTGACCTGCTTTTGGTGTGCTCACTCGTATACGCTGTTGATAAACTGATCCCCAGAAAAACCGCTACAGATGGATGGCAACGTCACCTCCGGCTGGAGTTACCAGTAAAAAACGTCGAGTTGTGGTCCTCCTCAAGAGAGGTGCTGGAGGCTTGCCTTCGATTTTTGACTGGTGACCTGTGGGAGATCGGTTTTGTTAACCGAAGTGTAAGGCTGTTTCATCCTTTGCAAAGACGATCACAAGCCGTGAGGTCAATGTCAATTCCCAGACTTCTTGTTCCCCACGTAACGCTTCTTTCTGGTGGTTTGGACTCGTTGATTGGCGTCATCGATCTATTGGAAAGCAAGCAGCAAGGTATTGTTACAGTCTCGCATCATGACAGAGGGGGAGGTGACCTTGCCGCACAAGATCGTGTGTTGGATTGCATCAAGCGAAAATACCCAGGACGTCTTTATCCAATCAAGGTCTACATTGGCATAACTGACCCGAATGAAACCTCACGTAGATCGAGATCTCTATTGTTCTTGGGGCTTGCCTGCTACGCGGCATTGAGGAAGGGCATCAATCAGGTGATGATGCCGGAGAACGGTATGATCGCGCTCAATTTTCCGCTCACTCCTTCTCGGCGTGGCAGTTGCAGTACCCGGACAGCCCATCCTTGCTTTGTGAATAGTTTTAACTCATTTTTGGCATCGCTGAATCTGAATGTGCAAGTAAGGAACCCGTATATCGCGATGACGAAAGGGCAAATGGCTGGAAGGTGTCGGAACCAGGAACTTCTGGCTGAGATGGCTCGGGAATCAGTGTCATGTGGGAAAGTTGGACGATTCAGGACATGGGCTCGTCACAGGGAAAACGTTCGAGGCTGTGGTTGCTGTATCCCATGTTTGTATCGTCGGGCAGCCTTACATGCTATCGCTCAAGATATAGAGAAATATGGTATGGATGTGTGCTCAGGCGACCTAGATATTAACTCAGGAAAAGGGCATACCTTTGACTTTCGCGACCTCCTTACTTTTCTGAAAGTTGCCCCCTTGTCAGCGCAAATCAGGCGAAACATTCGCTTCACTGGCTCAATCAACGAAGATGAAATAGGGGCGCTTACTAAGATGGCCACTGATGCCCGTGAAGAATTATTGACATGGCTCCGCGATAAGACTCCTGTTGAGCTTCGGCAACAGTGGGGGATTTAGTATGCTAGTAGACACCCATTGTCATGTTGACCACTACCCAAATCCGTTTGACGTGCTCAAGAAAGCAAGAAATCGTGATATATTCATCATCGCGGTGACTAATCTCCCCTCTCACTTTCAGCAGGGAACTGAACACCTGGAAGGGCAGAGGAATGTAAGACATGCACTAGGAATGCATCCACTAATGGTCTCTGAACACACGGGCGAATTTGGTCTTTTCGAGCAACTTGTAAAAAAGACATCTTGGATTGGCGAGATTGGAGCAGATGGTTCGAGAGAAAAAAAGGGGAGCCTGAAAGAGCAGTTGGCATCCTTGAAACGTACACTCGAAATCGCCGGTGTAGACAAGATATTCAGCTTGCATAGCAGGCGTGCAGAAGCTGATGTACTGTCCGTATTGCAGGAATTTGGCGTTAGGAAAGGCATCTTTCACTGGTATACTGGCAGCAAGAAAGTGCTGCGGGAAATCCTTGAAAGCGGGTTCTACCTGTCAGTAAATCCAGCGATGTGCATTTCAAGTGCAGGCAGAGCGATCATATCCGAAATTCCAACCAGTCGCCTACTGACAGAATCGGATGGACCGTTTGCATCATCAGGGAAGATGCCTTACTATCCATGGGATGTTGTAAGAGTAATTGAGTACCTTGCGAGCGAGCGAAGCATGACCTCTGAGGAAGTGACTGAGACCATTTGGAATAACTTCAAGCGACTTTGTTAGGATCATGTCTAGTCCGCGTATTGAGAATCACCTAAGGAGAGTTTGGGGTGAAGCTTGGGGCCGCCCTTTACATTTACAGATTTGAAATTATGATTCTTGTGCGCGTTAAGGCAAAAAGTCTGTTGTGCTATTGGGCGGTAAGAGACCTTAATCTCTCATTGGCCTGGGTGAGTCAGTCGGTAAAGCGAGGAGAGATAATAGTACAACAAAAGGGCTACAATCTCATCGATCCTTGATCCTTAAGCCCAAAACTGTAAATATGGAAATGTAAAGGGCGTCCCCAAATTTCACACAAATTTCACAAATTTCACCCCGGGCTTTTGATCCTTTAGAGTAATGAAATACATTGTATTGACCATTGTCTGGGCGGCCTGGTGTTTCGTTCACAGTGCCCTAATATCTCTAACCGTCACAGAGTATATAAGGCATCGCTTTAAGGGCGCGTTTTGCTATTACCGTGTCTGCTATAACGGCCTGTCCCTGGCAACCTTAATTCCTGTAGCCATTTATACATACTCCGTACAGAGTGAACCGCTGTTTAGGTGGGAAGCTTCCTTCAGGGTGATACAGTTTGTCTTGCTGTTCATTTCATTGTTTCTGTTTTTCTCAGGCGCTAGACACTATGACGCTCTGCAATTTCTTGGTATTCGCCAGTTAAGACAATCGAATTCATGCACCCTACTGACCGAAAACTGTGAAGTGGATTCAACGGGGATACTGGGCATCATACGGCATCCTTGGTATACAGGAGGCATGATCGTTGTTTGGGGGAGGGATCTGGATGTCTCGGCAATTATAACGAACTTGATCATCACGGCGTACTTCATCATTGGAACATTTCTGGAAGAACGGAAACTCTCTATCCAGTTCGGCGAAGCGTATAAGGCATATCAGAAAAGGGTATCAATGTTCTTCCCGTATAAGTGGCTGAAATCAAGAATAAGCGTTAGGAGCAGGGGATGAAATTACGCCATATGGGATGCAAGGAACGCACATAAGAATATAAATTCTTTTTTGTAGTGGCATTTGATAGGCAGTATGCACGCCGAGGAAATCACGAATACGGCACTTTTTTCGACAACTTTGAGATTCCCGATTATTGGGGCGTCGGCAACTTACGACAGCCTCACCCTGAGCTTGTCGAAGGGACGCCTGGATCTGAGGCATCCTCAGCTTTTGCAGCGTTAGGGTCAGTGTTGAACTCTGCTACCACGAAAGTGTGATCTGAAGGCTTCTTGGCTAACCTCGGCGTTATGTCGATCCATGCGCGGGTCGATTTGTCGGCAAGGCCTTTAGCAGCCCATATGTGGTCAACGCGCCATCCAAGACCTCGACTTGCGGCATTAGGGATTCGATAGTCCCAAAAGGTGTATATCTTGTCTCTAGACTCATGCCGACGCAATATGTCCACAAAACCCCACGCCTTAACAGCGGCAAGAGCGTTGTGTTCGTCGGGATGAAACCCCACGTTTCCAAGAAGCCTTTCTGGATCGTACACATCGATGGGCTCTGGGGCCACATTGAAATCACCCAGCCACAGGAGAGGCATGTCAGGGCTGAAGCGCTGCTTAAAATAATTGAGGAGACGCCTAAGCCAATCGAGTTTGTATTGGAATTTTTCCGAGTCTGGAGCGTATCCTTGAGGGACGTAAGTATTCACAATAGAAATCCCGCCAATCTCAGCTGTAATCAGCCTGGCCTCCTCTCCAGCCCTGTCACCGCCAAAACCGAATGAGACTGACTCCGGTTCAGCCCTGCTTAAGATGGCTACGCCGTTGTAAGATTTTTGCCCCCAGAAGGCACAATGGTACCCGAGGTTCTCAATGGGCTGACGCGGAAAGTCAACGTCTTGTACTTTAGTCTCCTGAATACACAGAACGTCTGGGGATTCTTTTTCCAGCCACTGCAGCACCCCGGCAAGACGAGCCCGGATTCCATTTGCGTTAAAAGTAGCTACCTTCATCTCCGACGAGTCAACCCTCACAGGCCCCTGACATGTCAAGCAAAGGGGTCGACTTTCTGTTTGACTCTTGTCAAGAATGACCAGAGCTTACGCAATCGCGGAACATGGTCGAACCACGCCAACTATCAGACATTGAGTGAAGCCCGGGAGCAGGTCTCAATACTGGACATCATATCGCAGTCAGTTCGTTGATTGCCTGAACACGTTTACTCTCTTTTCTTGAATCCTACGAAAACCCAGTATAACAGCCATCCCAGCACCACCGGCCCGATACCGACGTAGAGAAACATGACCTGATCCTTTCGCCAAGGTTGAAAATACGCGGCAGTGAGTGCTGGAAAAATGGCAGAAGCTGTAACGGCCATCCGGATTTTCCCCGACAGTCTGATCTTCGGCTCAGCCGCCCGTTGCGGTTGCCGTCGGGCATTCATCCGCGGTATGAAAAGCACACCCAGGACAATTGCCAAAATAATCAATATTTCCTGTAATCCGAACATTCGCATCTTCCCCAGAAACAACCGATTTGTAACAGATTAGGACCTGTAAAACAAGGCGTTTAGGATGCTTGAACCGCAAAAGCAAACAGTTCATTACCAATGGTCCGTTTGCCCCACCTCTATTTATTCAGCGATGTTTCTCTGCGGTTGAATCCTCACTGTATTTTTGCTAAAAACCTGAAAGGCTCGTCTATTGTGGATCATCTAATCTACCAAAAGGAGAAACGATATTTATGATGGATCAGACATTTAATGCTACGGAAATAAAAGTCGGTTATCATCCGGATGGTTATAGAATCGACAAGACCGCCTCGCCGATGAATCGCTATACCAAATGGCAAATTATGCGGGGCAATAATTGGTGTAATCCGAAGGCCGTCAGTTTCCATGCCTTACCGCAGCAAGGCTGGTTTCAAATAGACAAATTTGACTGGGATAACAGTCCTGTTACTAAAAAGTAGGTCAATTCGATGGGGCATATAGGGTGACATGCAGAAAACGCGGGGTCAGAGTACCAAGAAGAAGTCAAGCAAAAAAATCAGCTTTTTTTGAGACAACACTCCCCCTGTGCCGGTTGAGTCCGGTTTTTTTTGAGCATTATGGAGACCGGACTCAACGATCACGATCTTGGGCTCTCAAGGTTCGGCGTAGCCGGTGGCCAACCCTGCCCATAGTGCCCGACTTTGGCAGCCTGGTATGACAAGATCTCTGGGATTGTTCCAGGATCAGAGTACCTTAGAGCCATAATTTAGTTCGGGCGGACAGGGTAAGGCATTCTGACCCGAGTCGTCGATAACATCCATCTATGTGTGGAGCACCGCAACAGTCTACACTTAGCCATCCTGTCCGCCGTAACCTCGAAAACCTGTAACCGCAAAGGTTAAGTCCAGCTTAAGTTTGGACTTAGACTTTGAGTTTTATCTCATAGAGATCCTGAATCATATTTCGCCATTGGCCCAAAGGCCGATCTTTTACAAAGGCGGCTTCGAGTGCGCCGAGTTTCTGCCATTTATCCCGTAGGGAAGGCCAAGTCATTAAGTAGTAACCGGCCCTGTCTTCCAATTTGACTCCTAGTTGTCGCAGGTGTCGTGGAAGATAGGTTTGTGATGTACGCATCAAGCACATAGCCATACGCAGATATCGACGGGCAATGCCAAAGTCGGCATGTTGTCCAGCTCCATCACGACGTTTGTAGTCGGCCATCAAATCGGCCGGACCATGTAACCCCAGGTGCGAAGCTGACTGAACGACGTAATCTTTAAGAATGCGATTGCTGCGCTTGGCAACCGAACCGGTATAGGTTTCTCCTTGGGGGCCACCAGTTTGCACGACCCGAGGGATAATACCTGAGTATGACACCAGGTTGTTCAATGGCTTTTGCTCATATGGATTTCCGATTTCTGCGGTTACTCCGCCAGCCAGAACAATACCAATGCCCCTGACGCTTGTCAGAAATGCGCCTTGTGTTTGCGACAACCACAGGGCAATTTCCTTTTCCGAGTGCTCAACATTTTCTTGAAGACACCGGTAATGTTTAACGTGTTGAGCCAGCGAAAGCTGCAGAGTACCGACATACTCGTCGGCAGTATTGAGCACCCGCGCACTATATTCCTGCAGCTTACTAGCGGCGCTTTCTGGCTTCGGCGTACCGAACCGCCTGAGGGCTCCAATGAGGGGTTGTCGTCTGCGGCGGCGGATCTGTGGCGCGCTAAAACGATTTTCCATCAGCCACAATGAGCTCTTTGAAAATGGGGTTATTCCACTGTTTCGCTCACTTAGAAAGCCAGGGAAGAGTCGATCTACAATAGAGTGAATTCTATTGCGAACTTCTGTTGTCATAACAACAAGCCTTCTCCTGTGACGAACAAGTGTCCGCAAATTACGATAGATGCCAGACTGCGCAGGACAACAGTTCCCCCTGCGATTGAGCAGCATTGTAGCGATACCCATTAAGTCCAGACGATCCGTACTGGCTTGAATATTAGCCCGCTGCTTTTTGGCGTCATGGGCGTTGACGCCAGCGACCAACCATCCCCCAGAGCGTAACGTGCTTGCAAAATTTTCGGCATAGGAGCCTACATCTTCACCGCCAAAAAATACGTGCCTGGGGTTGATTCGACGATGACGACAAGAACCGGTCACTTGCTCGATCAGATACCCTACGCCCTCGGGAGAGTTCTTAACGGAAAACGGTTTTCGGACAATGTCGCCATGACCGTTACAAAACATCACGACATGGTCCTTTTTTGCATAGTCGATGGGCACGCACATAACTTTTGCGCCGCTTCCTGCTTCCTCAAAGAGACTAAGTAATTCTTGACTTTGGTTCGCATAAATGGTTCTCTTTTTCATGGTGAAGCTCCTCCTTTCAGTTTTTCAGCCGCTTCATTGCAGACTGATCTTAAACTATACCACCGGGACACACCGGATGGTAATTTCAAGGGGGAGCTTCACCTTCTTCCCAAAAAAGAGCTTAATCGAGTATCTGCCTATCAGCAAAATGTGCAATGACGGCCCAAGTTATAGAGTCGGGGAGGCTTCGCGAGCTTCGCCCAAGGGGCTCGCTCGCCTCCCCAACATCTATAACTTGGAAAGGTACCAGGACTACACGGGCTCTTGCCCAAATCCCTTTTCGCTTGGGCCAAAACGTTTTTTGATAAATCTAAGCCTTGCTCCAGGCGATTTCAAAACTCGCCCTTCGGGCTCAAATGGAAGTTAGGAAGTTAGGGGAGGCATTGGAGGACGCCGGTGAAATATTGACATTTGGCATTTAGTTGCAGGTTGGACTGACATGGGAGAAATAGCGAAAGTCACCGTTTCACAATCGGGTAAATCCGACGGAGGGGACACTAGGAGGACACTACGTCCATTGGTAAATCAGTAACTCCTTCTAATCGCACGTGGAAGGCGGGACGGGAAAACCGGAACAAAAGAAAAGAGGAAGAGGTCATCCCTTGACATTGGACAAATAGGGTTTTTGGTCAGAGCCAAAAGAAGAAAGGCGCATGATTATTTGGATTTTGTCCTAAGTCAAGGGCTGACTCCTGGAGAGATGCGAGTGTCTTATGATTACTTCTAACATTTACTCAAATATACCAGAAGAACTTCCCAACGAATTGTCTGAGAAGATTATCTATAACAAATCATTCAAACTTGAGCGAATCATATCCAAGGGCCACTCAACCACAAAGGGTCAGTGGTATGATCAAGGCCAAGACGAGTGGGTCATCCTTCTTAAGGGAAGTGCGGGCATAGCGATTGAAGGGGAAGCATCAACCGTGGTTTTGAAACCGGGAGATTACATACATCTGCCAGCGCATCTAAAACATCGCGTCGAATGGACTGACCCCTCAACCGAAACCGTATGGCTGGCCCTTCATTACGAAAAAGGAGAGTCATAAAAGAATCCCACACGTTAAAGGTGTGCTATGTCAAAATAGGGAAAAATGGGGCCAGCCCTTGACATTGGACAAGTCGGGTTTTTGGTCAGTGGCTTGATTCTTGATTCTGGGGTCAGACCAAGACAACAAGCGTTTTTTCTAAGGGAGAAAGTACACCAATAGAACTTGAAAGATATATTGATTTTGAAGAGGCACCCTAACCTCACCATCCACGAAGTTGGGTAGGGTCGGGCGGGTTCGGCCATATCGATTTTGATCTTTTCGCATAAAATTGGCCAGAGCTTCCTTTCCGCACCCGCTGGTGATGGCGGGCGACGGCAGTCCAATAACATGTTAGGCCGACTCGGAAATCACCACATATGAGTAGATCCAAGTCACCACCACGCGATCACAATGTGCGCGCAATCGAGTACATGCTGCCAGGCGGTTGGAAGGTGTTGGCCGGTCGCACTGACGTCGACAACGATTACCTGAGCCTCAGGGTTGCCAGGCCCCATGATTGGTGGTTCCACATTCGCGGAATGTCAGGCAGCCACGTCATCCTCCAGGGCCCGCCCGGCGAAGAGCCCAGTCGCCAGACACTCAAGCGCGCAGCAGCGATGGCGGCCTACCACAGCAAAGCTCGGGGAGGTGGCGTCGTGGCGGTTTCGTGCACGCGAGCTCGTTACGTCACCAAGCCCCGCGGTGCGAAAGTGGGCACCGTCCAGATCCGCAAGGAGATTGTGCTCAAGGTTCGTCCGGCGCTTGGGAGCGTGATTGGGGACGGGAGCGTGATTGGGGACGGAGCGTGATTGGGGACGGAGCGTGATTGGGGACGGAGCGTGATTGGGGACGGGTATTGATATATTGATAAAGGACAGGATATCAATATATCAATACCCGTCCCCTAGGAGGCTGTCCGAGAATAGCGTCATTTCCCGGAAAAATATTTAGATAGGATTGCGGAATCCATCCATCCTTCGAGATTAAGTCAGAAAAAATGTAAGGATGATGAAACACGATTTATTTATGATAACAACAAGATATAGTATATTTGTTGTTGACAATATCTATACTTTGTGGTAGGCATCTTTTACGATTCTTGCAGTAAAAGGGAGTGCCGCGATGCCTGTTCCTTTCAAGAAAGACCCTCTTGAGTACAATCAAAGGGCGCTATTTGCCACAAACGTCATTGATTTGCTGCCGTCGGATCATCCTTGCTTTGTTTACGAGGATATATTTGCGCAGCTTGACACCTCAAGTGTTGAGGAGCATTACAGTGTCCTTGGCCAAAATGCATATCATCCAAGGCTAATAACCGGCATACTGATATATGCTTATAGCCAAGGGGTTTTCAGTTCTCGTGAGATAGAAAAGAGATGCCATGAAGATCTCGGATTTATGTTCATATCGCATTTTAACTGTCCTAATTTCAGAGTACTGAGTGATTTTAGGAAAGATAACTATGAGTTTTTTAAGGAGTGCTTTAAGCAAAGTGTACTGTTGGCGATGGAAGCTGGAATGGTATCGCTTGGTCATGTAAGTTTGGACGGATCAAAGTTTAAGGCAAACACATCGAAGCATAAGGCAATGAGTTATGGACGTCTTAAGGCTAAGGAAAAGGAGTTGACCGAGGAAATTGAAGATCTGTTAGCAAAAGCAGCGACCTGCGATGAAGAAGAGGACGAAGAATATCAGGATAAGACTGGTTATGAGATACCTGAAGAATTAAAGATCAAAGAAAAGAGGCTGGCCAAGATCAAGGAAGCCAAAGAAGCTTTAGAGAAAAGGGAGCAAGAGTTGAATCCGGGCAAAGAGATAGATGATAAAAAGCAGATAAGTTTTGCGGACAAAGAAGCTCGGATCATGGGAAAGAAAGGTAATTTTGATTATTTCTATAACGGCCAGATAAGCGTTGATGAGGATCACCAAATAATCGTGGGACAGCATTTAAGTCAAAACGCGAACGACAAACAAGAAGTCAAGGCAGCGTTAAAGGAGATTAAGGAAACAACGGATGATGTTCCATCCGTAATGAGTCTTGATAATGGCTACATGTCAGGTGACAATCTTGAAGAATTTGAAGATACAGGTATCGATGTTTATATGGCAACTGGTAAAGGTGAGAAAAAAGATCAAAGAGATATAGATGATTGTGACCGAAAGATTAAAAAACCTGACTTTTCTTATGATCAAGAAAAGGATTGTTTTGTATGTCCTGCAGGTAATAGTTTGGAATTAAAGAGTGAGAGTAGTGATGGCAAGAAGGTGTATCAAGCGACTGAAACTGCTTGCGCCAGTTGCCCTTACAGAGGCAGATGCTGTGATTCTAAAAAAGGTAAACCGCGTACCATAAATTCTGACGACAAAGAACCGTTACGCCAAGAAATGGTTGAAAAGATGGAGCAGGAATCTTCAAAAGAAATATACCGGAAGCGGAAGAAAATTGTTGAACCTGTTTTTGGTCATGTAAAGAATAGTGGTTTTAGGGGTTTTAGTTTACGAGGATTCAAAAAAGCGGGCGGAGAATTTTCTCTGGCTTGTGCAGTTCACAACTTCAAGAAGGTTGTAAAAGCGATTTTATGTGGAGAGGTATGCCTTGAAGCAAGGGCATTAGCCCAAATGGCTGCTTAAAAAGGGGTAAGGCACAAGTTTTTCATTAAAAAGCCGCAATCTTTGCGGCAGGTTTTAAGCATGCGCTCAAAACAGCCTCTGCGCATCCGTAATTGCAACAGCTTATCAATTACGTTCCTTTTTCATCCTTGCATTTTCGGACAAGCTCCTAG
>DAOVEU010000191.1:0-4969 GCA_030668805.1 Desulfobacterales bacterium | reverse complement strand
AGTGGGCATGCCAGTGGTTCCTTTGGGTTACCTCGATTCGGATGAAAAGATAAGCGCAGCCTATTCCAGCGCGGATATCTTTATTCTGCCCTCACTGGAGGATAATCTGCCCAATACGATGTTAGAGGCTATGAGTTGCGGCACCCCTGTGGTTGCCTTTGATGTGGGTGGTATGCCGGATGTGGTGATAAATCAAGTGACAGGTCAACTCGTCCCTTTAGGTGATGTGAAGGAAATGGGCAAGGCGATCCTTTCTCTTATCTTCAATTCTGAGAAGAGAGGGGTGATGGGAAAGAAGTGCCGCGAGAAGATAGAAGAGCAATACAAATTGGAGATCCAGGCACAGCGATATTTAGAGCTGTATCAGGAGTTAGTTGACCTCTACGCATCGACTGCTGAAGGCACATCTGAGGATTATACCTCCAGAGTGTGGGAAGTCCCGGTTTCATTAAAGGGAGAGCCCTTATCCGTTACTCTTGAACCTGGTGTGGGTTCTCACTTTAAGGATATCTATGACCAGGTTTTGCTTAAGGCGCTCAAAGAGCTTTCCTGCTATGTGCAAAAGCAATGGCAGGCCAGTGAAGCTGACCGCGCTGCAAGGTTGAAGGTCATTGAGCAATTGGGAGAGAAACTGGAAGCCAGTGAAGCCGACCGTGCTGAGAGGCTGAAGGTAATCGAGCAATTGGGAAAGCAATGGCAGGCCAGTGAATCGGATCGAAAAGCGCGGTTGGATCAGATCAATACGCTTGGCGCGCAACTCAAGGATTTAGAGTCAGATCGGAAGGCGCGTCTTGCTCAAATAAAAGAGCTAACGGAATTGCTTGCTAAGAGCGAGACTGATCGAAAGGTCACCCTGGGGCGCGTGAAGAAACTTGAGGGGCTTCTGGAGACGAGTGAATCGGATCGAAAGGCGCGTATGGATCAGATCAACGAGTTGACAGCTTTGCTTAAGGAATCTGAAACGGACCGTGCTGCGCGTTTGGAGGTCATTGAAGCGCAAAATGGAGACATTCAGTCGCTAAGAGCTCAATTGGTCCGGGAATCTCAAAGAGCTCGAGATGCTATAGAGGGATGGAGAAACCTTGAAGCCGCGTTTGCAGTCCGGCAGGCACGGAAATTAGGCCTTATCAGAGTGGAACCATGCAGGTTGACGGACACCCTCGAATCCGAAAACAATCAACAGGATCAAGCGCCCCTTATCGCAGTAGATATGACTCCCGTTCTTCCGGGCGGCGAAAACGGTGGCGCAAAGATATTTACCATTGAGCTTTTGAGATTGTTCCAGAATGCTTCGCCCGCGAACCGCTTCCTTCTTCTAACCGCCAGATGGAATCATGAAGAGCTCGCCTTTTTGGAGGGGCCTAACATGAAGAGGCTCTGTGTATTGACAGGGAAAAAGCCGGTCCCAAAACAGCCAACAGCCAGGTACCCCGGATTTTTGCGACGCGGCCTGGGGAGAATAGGCCAATATGTGAAAAGAGGGTTCCATACAAGTTTTGTTCCAGGCAGGCTGTTGGGATCGCGTGGTGTGGACCTCCTTTTTTGTCCTTTTACCGCGCCGACCTATGCCGAGTCAGGTATTCCCACGGTTTCTGTCATTTATGACCTCCAGCATCGTGATCTCCCGCACTTTTTCAGCCCCTACGAAATTGGCGCAAGAAACAGGTTTATGCACGAGGTGAGTCAGCGGGCAGATCATGTTATCTGTATCTCGGAGCATGTTCGGCAGGCTGTTTTAAAGCACCTTAAAACGAACCCGGAAACAACCCATACCGTTTATGTCTGCATTCAGTCACGCTTGTTAACCCCGAATCAGGGAAGTATAGACGCCGATCGGTCCGATCTCGGTATCGGCCTTAGTCCGTATATCTTCTACCCTGCCAACTTCTGGCCCCACAAGAATCACCGGATGCTACTTACCGCCTATGGCATGTTTTTATCACGCAATCCGGACAATAAGCTTGATCTTGTCTTTACCGGGGCGTTGGAGGGACTCGAAAAGGAGCTGAAGCGGGCGGTTGAGCAGATGGGGTTGAAGGAGAGAGTTCATTTTCTTGGCTTCTTACCGCAGGAAAAGCTTGAGACGGTCTGGTCCGGATGTGAATTTTTAATCTTCCCTTCATTGTATGAGGGGTTCGGTATCCCCGTGCTTGAAGCGATGTCGATTGGAAAACCGGTCCTCTGCAGCAATAGTACGAGTCTGCCGGAAGTCGCCGGCAAGGCTGCCCTCTACTTTGATCCGCGCAAGCCCGGAGATATCGTGAGTTGTCTGGAACGTGTGGCCAAGGACCCGTTTCTTAGAAAAGATCTGGCGAATCGCGGTTATGTCCGTGCTGCCAGGTTTACTCCTGAAAATATGACACGCAAATACTTAGAGATATTTACTTCAGCATTAGAAAAAGTTTCGCTGATTTCGGATGGTGTTACAGGGGTATTTCAGGATGGCTGGATCGGTAATGAGATGATTATTACCTATGGCCAAGGCCCAAAAAACAGGGCGCTGAAACTGGGTATAAGCGCGCCTCCGTGGCTACCTGCCGGTCGAGTCAAACTGACCCTGCGGGATGATTACAAGACTTTGCAGAAGTTGAGCATTCGTCGTGGCACGGAAATCACAATAGACCAACTTTTGCCCGAGGAACAAGGCCGGTTTACTTTGACTGTGGCGCCCACCTTCCGGCCCTCTGAATGCAAAATTGGAGACGATGACAGGGCCTTAGGGGTCAAATGCCAAGGATGCTGGCTTATCCATCCTGATCAAGAGAGGACCTCTTTGGTGGAGGTGAAGAAGGAATGCTCCCCAGCATAAGTGTGGTTACCCCCTCATACAACCAGGGGCGGTTTATAGAGCAGACCATTCAAAGCGTGTTTAGCCAGGATATTCCCGCACTGGAATATATGGTGGTGGATGGAGGCAGCACGGATGAAACCGTAAACATCCTGAAACAATATGAGGATCGTCTCCGCTGGGTATCAGAAAAGGACAATGGCCAGGCGGATGCGGTAAATAAAGGGATCAAGGCGACAAGAGGAGAAATCATCGGCTGGCTGAATTCTGACGACATATACTATCCCGGTGCCTTAGCGGCTGTGCTTGCTTTTTTTGAAAAACATCCGGAGGCGGACGTCGTTTATGGGGACGCAGACCATATTGATATAGATGATGGGGTGATAGAGCCTTACTACACTGAAGACTGGAACTATGAACGTTTGAAAGAAATATGCTTCCTGTGTCAGCCGGCAGTTTTTTTCAGGCGACGGTTGACCGAAAGAGCCGGATTGCTCGATGACCGGCTCCAGTATTGTATGGACTACGAATACTGGTTGCGACTTGGCGCCATAACCCCTTTTGCGAGACTCAATAAGAAATTGGCTGGTTCGAGGATGTATGAGGCAAACAAGACATTGGGATCACGCGTTTCCGTCCATAGGGAAATGAACGATATGCTTAAAAAGAGATTAGGAAAGGTGCCGGATAGGTGGATATATAGCTTTGCCCATGCGGTGATTGACCGAAAGGGATATAAACGGAGGAACCCTTCGGAAGATTTCAGGTATGTGCTTCTGCTTGTTGGTGTCAGCTCTGCCTCATTTGTGCGCTGGAGGAAAAGATTGCCGTTCAACGCCATGATTACAATGAGTAAATGGGTAGGGGTTTCGTTGCGAAATGCCATGGGGATCTCCGGTATATGAAGATCGGTTTTGACATTAGCCAGACAGGCAACAACAAGGCGGGGTGCGGCTATTTTGCAGATTCCCTGATTCAGGCATTGACTGAAATGGATCGTCAGAACGAATATATCCTCTACCCCCATTTCGGGACCAGCTTTTGGGATCCGAAGGGTAGGCATGCCACCCGAAAAATTGACCAGCCGAATGTTTCCAGGAAGTTGATCGGCAGGAATTTTGCCGAGTCTATCACTTTTTGGAAGAGCCTGCCGTCCAATGGAGAGGAACGATTGGGAAATCCTGACATTATTCATGCCAACAATTATTCCTGTCCGCGAGGGTTGAAAAGGGCCAGAGTAGTTTATAGCCTCTACGATCTAAGCTTTCTTGAGCATCCCGAATGGACCACTGAACAAAATCGGTGTGTTTGTTTTGAAGGTATTTTTACTGCCTCCATTTATGCAGATTTCATTATTGCTATTTCCCGGTACTCTCGTGATAGATTCCTGGAGTTTTTTCCACATTATTCACGCGAACGGATCCGGGTTGTGTGCCTGGGCAGTCGTTTTTTTTCAGGGCAGGATGTGGAGAGACAGAGCAAAATTTTGAAAGAACTCAAGCCAGGACAATTCTGGCTGGCCGTGGGCACCCTGGAGCCACGAAAAAACCTGCGCAGGCTTCTCAAGGCTTTTGCTCTCTTCCAGGGGCAGACGACAGTTCAGTATCCCCTGGTGCTCGCAGGCGGAAAAGGCTGGCTGGAAGATGACCTTGGAGAATTCATCCACAGATTGGGCCTGAGCGATAATGTTCGCGTTCTCGGATACGTTTCCGACAAAGAGTTATCCTGGTTATATAGCAACTGTTTCAGTTTTGTTTACCCCTCCTTGTATGAAGGATTTGGATTGCCGGTGCTGGAAGCAATGGGGCTGGGTGCAGCGGTGGTAACATCAAATACTACCAGCCTGCCAGAGGTTGCAGGTGATGCGGCCCATTATGTCAATCCTTTTGATGAGCTGGATATTGTTGGCGCATTTCAAAAAGTTGGCGGTGACGTTAACTACCGTGAGGAGCTCAAGAGGAGGGCTGTTATTCAGGCAAAAAAGTTTTCCTGGGAGAAAAGTGCGGAAGAGGTCCTTCATGTCTATAACCGGGTATTGAGTATGCCAAAATTTGCGGCCTGAGAGCGCGTATCCCGTACGCTTCCATTAGTTTCAGGGGATCAAGACGTCCTGGCGCTCTACCTGTTTGGGAGCGGGGCTCAAAATCGTCTCCAACCGCTGAGTGATCTTGATTTTGGCAT
>DAOVEU010000186.1:0-5037 GCA_030668805.1 Desulfobacterales bacterium | reverse complement strand
AAGGAGGCAGAAGAGGCAAAGGCAAAATTGGAAGCCCAACTCCGGCAGGCCCAGAAGATGGAGGCCATCGGGACGCTTGCCGGTGGCATTGCCCACGACTTCAACAACATCCTCGGAGCCATCTTTGGGTACACCGAGTTGACCATGAACGATCTGCCTGAAGACAGCCTGGCCCGAGCCAACCTGGACGAAGTGTCGAAGGCAGCCAGACGCGCCAAAGACCTGGTGAAGCAGATCCTCACCTTTAGCCGTCAGACTGAACAGAAACGTGTGCCGGTGCAGATTTACTTTATTGTGAAGGAGGTCCTTAAACTGCTGCGGGCATCGTTGCCAACAACTATCGAGATCCGCCAAAATATCGATACCAGGGACGGGGTTGTACTGGCCGACCCGACCGAGATACACCAGATGGTAATGAATCTTTGCACCAACGCCTATCATGCCATGCGCGAGAATGGGAGCGTGCTGGAAGTGAGCCTTTCGAATGTGGATTTTGGCCCGCCCTGCCCGCCCTGGTGCGACAGCGAATCGAAAATGCTGATGCAAAGCAAACCCGGTCTGGGCCAGGGGTGCGACAGGAGATGCAGGCAGGTCTCCGCGACCAAACCCGGTCTGGGCCAGGGATTGCGGAATGCGGATTTGAAAACGCACGAAAAGAGATCCGAGATCCGAGATCCGAAATCCGAAATCGAATTGGCCCCTGGGCCATACCTGAGACTCACCGTGAGCGATACGGGCCATGGTATGGACCGCAGTGTCATGGAACGGATCTTTGATCCCTTTTTCACCACCAAGGAGCCGGGCGTGGGAACCGGCATGGGACTTGCAGTGGTTCACGGAATCGTCAAGAGCCACGGCGGGGCAATTAGAGTGCACAGCGAGCCGGGCGAGGGAACCACGTTTCATGTATATCTACCCCGGTTAGAGAGCCCTGGGGCACCGGAAGAGGCACTAACGGCTGAGCCGGTTCCTAAGGGTAAGGAACGCATCCTGTTCGTGGATGATGAAGAGCAGCTCGTTCGTATGGGGCAACAGATGCTGGAGTGCCTGGGCTACTCTGTGACAGCGCGGACCAGCAGCGTGGAAGCGCTGGAGGCGTTCCGCGCGCAACCGGAAAAGTTCGATCTGGTCATCACCGATCAGACCATGCCGAATATGACTGGCGTTGAGTTGGCCAGGGAATTGATGGGCATCCGGCCTGACATCCCGGTGATCCTCACCACAGGTTTTAGTGAGGCAGTCACGCCGGAGAAGGCCGGAAGGATGGGCATCCGTGAGTACATTACGAAACCCGTTCTTGTTCGTGATCTTGGCAAGGCCATCCGGCGGGTGTTGGAGGCTGGAGATTCGAAACTTGAAACTTGAAACTGGAGGGTAATGATGAAAGAGATCTATGAATTGGATGTTTACAAACTGTCTGAAGAACTCTCTGATTTGGTTTGGTATGGTTTTGATGCTTGGCCCAGAAAAGTTCAACAAACCATCGGATATCAGATTATTCGATCGGCGGATAGTATTGCCGCAAATCTTGCAGAGGGGTACGGCCGTTATACCCCTGCTGACAGAAAGCTTTTTTATCGTTATGCAAGAGGATCATTCGAAGAAACCAAAGCCTGGCTGCGTAAACTCATTCGGCGAAAGGTTGTCTCTGACGAAGTTAATAAATACACGGAAATCGTCGACACACTTGGCCCAAAACTAAACGCTTTTATCAGGAGCACGAAGTAGAAGGAGCCAACCATCATTCAGTTTCAAGTTTCAAGTTTCGAGTTTCCAGCTTCCAGTTTCCAGTAAGGAGGAATGAGAAAGGGCACGCATTCTTGTTTTTCGACGCGCGGAAAGGAGCTACACATGGCATCGAATTTCAAAATTCTTGTTCACCGAAAGAGCGACAAGCTCCATCTAACATTGGAAGGCGATTTCGATGGAACCTCGGCATGCGAGCTTCTGAATCTCCTGGAGGAAGAATGCAGCGGCGCAGGTAAGGTATTAATCGACACTGCTGGTCTGAAGGAGATTTATCCTTTTGGCCGGGATACGTTTCAAAATAACCTTTACCTTCTGAAGTCCCAGCGCATATGTTTGGCATTCACTGGCAAGAATGCAACCCAAATAGCGCCGGAGAGGAATAGAATCCTCAGCTCCCCCCTTTCTTAAAGGGAAAAATCCCCCCTCGCCTCCCTTTACTAAAGGGGGGATGGGGGGTGTAAATCAAGATTGTTGGTTATTGAGTTCAATTGTGAGGTGTCAGGTTTCAGGTTTCAGGTTTCAGGTCTTCAAGTTTCTCGATCCTGACACCCTGGCCCAGACCGGGATTTATTAGCTTATAGCCCATAGTAAGCATGTCGCGCCAGGGCGGGCCTGACACCCGTGCTGTTCTCAAGGCGAACGCCGCAAACCTCACACCTTTTCCCCAAAGCTAAATACATAGCCAGACGGACATGGATTTTCTCATTGCCAACAGCCGTGATTCACACCCGGGGATGGGGGGGATTTTAATGGTGTTGCCAAGATCATAAATGTACCAACCGCACAGGTTGAAAATTCCTACGACTTTAGTCGAATATAGTATAGGCATTTCCTTTTTTAAGCGGCGTAGCCGCGCTATATAGAATCACGCAGCGATTTTATAAAAGGAACAGATGATGGAACAGGGGAAGATTCTTAACGTAGCTATTGTGGGTGGTGGTCCTGGGTGCAAGGCGATTATGGATATGATATTTGCCGAAAAGCTCAGCCAGCTCAGGATGAAGCTCATCGGGGTGGCCTGTACCAATCCTAAGGCTGTAGGTTATTGCTACGCACAGGAAAAGGGGATTTACACAACAAGGGATTACCGAGATCTGTACAAGCTCAAAGATCTCAATATGATCATCGAGCTAACGGGTCGTGGGGAGGTAACCAATGAAATCTCACGAACCAAGCCAGACCACGTCCGATTGATGGGCAACGTTGCTGCCCGTCTCTTCTGGGACATATTTCAGATTGAAGAGGAAAGGATTGCCGAGCGCAAGCGGACAGAGGAAGCGCTGCGGGAAAGCGAGGAGCGGTACCGACGCATTACCGAGGCGGTGACTGACTATATTTTCACGGTTCGCATTGAGGATGGACATACAGTGGAAACCGTCCACGGTGCTGCGTGTGTCGCTGTGACCGGCTATACCCCCGAGGAGTTTGCTTCCGACCCCTACCTATGGTTTCGGATGGTGCACGAGGAAGATCGTGCGGCCGTCCAGGAGCCGGCCAGGCGCATTCTGTTGGGGCAAGACGTGCCGCCCATTGAGCATCGAATTTTGCGAAAGGACGGCGTCATCCGTTGGGTGAGTAACGCGCTCGTTCCCCATTACGACACACAAGGCAATCTTCTGTCCTACGATGGGCTGATCCGCGACATACATAAGCGCAAGGAGGCAGAAGAGGCAAAGGCAAAACTGGAAGCCCAGTTGCGCCATGCACAGAAAATGGAGGCCATTGGCACCCTGGCCGGCGGCATTGCCCATGACATTAATAACCTGCTCATGGGTATCCAGGGAAATGTCTCCTTAATGGTTATGGTTATGGATTCCACGCACCCCCATTATGAACGGCTGAAAAAGATCGAAAACCAGATTCAAAGCGGAGCCAGGCTAACCTCACACCTCCTTGGATATGCCAGGAAAGGAAGATATCAGGTCAAGCCCATCAACCTGAACCAACTAGTGTCAGAGACCTCTTACACCTTTGGCAGGACCAGAAAGGAGATTACCATTCATCGAGAGCTTGCCGAAGACCTGTTTGCCATAGAGGCAGACCAGGGGCAGATCGAGCAGGTGCTTTTGAATCTCTTTGTAAATGCCGGAGATGCCATGCCTGGTGGTGGGGATCTTTTCTTGAAGACCATGAATACGACCCACAATGACATGAAGGGCAGGCTCTATGATCCAAAACCAGGCAACTATGTCCTTTTAAGGGTTACCGACACAGGCACAGGCATGGACGAAAAGACCATGGAGCGCATCTTTGATCCCTTCTTTACGACCAAGGAGATGGGCAGGGGCACCGGTCTTGGGTTGGCTTCGGCCTACGGTATCGTAAAGAGTCATGGTGGATATATCGATGTTGATTCGATACAAGGGCAAGGTGCGACATTCAGTATTTATCTCCCTGCATCAAAAAGAGGCGTCCAAAAATCTGTCAAAATTGCTGAGCGATTGATTAAGGGGACCGGAACGGTCCTCCTGGTGGACGATGAAGAGATCATCCTGGAAGTAGGGCGGGAATTATTGGAGGCCATAGGCTACAGGGTAGTCACAGCCAAAGACGGAAAAGAGGCTGTCGAACTCTATGAGAAAAATCGGGATGAGATAGACATCGTTTTTTTGGACATAGTTATGCCCAATATGGGTGGTGGTGAGGCATATGACCGCATGAAGGAGATCAACCCGGATGTAAAGGTCCTCCTTTTGAGCGGATACAGCATAAACGGCGGGGCAAGGGAGATATTGAAGCGTGGTTGTGACGGTTTTATCCAGAAGCCCTTCGATATGAAAGGGCTATCTCAAAGCATAAGAAATATCCTGGATAAGAAATAGTGGCATCCTTCATTCCTCGGTTTACACTTTTCAAGAATGCGGGCGCCAAGAGATAAATTCTTTTGTTAGTACTTTTTGGTTTCAGGTGTCAGGTGTCAGGTGTCAGGTTTCAGGTGTCAGAAACTGAAAAAGCAAGGCCTGAAACCTGAACACTGAAACCTGAACACTGGTCAATAGGTGTAAACTACTTTGTGGCAAAAATGAAGGATGCCGAAATAGTCTTCGGTAGAGGGATTGAGGTGAGTGCAATGAAAAGAAAGAAGAAACTGCTTATAGCGGATGATGAGAAATACCTGCATGATTTACTTGCGAAACTTCTCTCTGTTGATGAGTTTGATATAATCCATGCATATGATGGCAAAGAAACCTTGAGACTCGCTAAGGAGCAACTGCCAGACCTCATCGTTCTAGATATCATGATGCCTCTTATGGACGGGCGTGATATATGCAAAAAACTCAAAAATGA
>DAOVEU010000246.1:0-4123 GCA_030668805.1 Desulfobacterales bacterium | reverse complement strand
CACCTCATGAATATGGCAAAAGGCATCGGGCTCAAGACAGCCCCCCTCCACGGCTGCCAACTGGAGGTATCCACTTATGTCCTGAAAATTGCTGATGGGAAAAGACCCGCCTGAGTCCATAAATGTTCGGAGTTCGGAGATCTTCCCCAGGCTCTTTCGAACTATCTCGATGCTCGGAAGTGGTGTTAGCCCCTGGAGGCGCTCAGCAGAGAGCGGAGAATGGGTTCTGCGGGCCAGGTCCTCAAGGATCTTGTCGAATTCCAAGATTTGATAAAGATGATTACTCAATTCTTAGACCCAATTACAGGTTGACCGTCCATAATGTCTCAGGTTATAGAATGGCTACGCGATTCTATATAATGCGGCAGTGCCGCTTAATAAAGGAAATTCCTGGCATCCTTCATTTTTGCCACAAAGTAGTTTACACTTTTTTTCACCACTCCAGGTTTGGGGTTTCAGTGTTCAGGTTTCAGGTTTCAGGTTTCAGTGTTTCTTGTACCTGAAACCTGACACCTGACACCAAAAAGTACACCTGACACCTGACACCAAAAAGTACGAGCAAAAGAATTTATCTCTTGGCGCCCGCATTCTTGAAAAGTGTAAACCGAGGAATGAAGGATGCCGAATTCCTGCACGGAGGATTTTTTTGGAGACAAGCATAAAACAGGAGATCAAAAAGAAAATATTGGCGGCAATCAGGTCGATTCCAAAGGGATACCTCAAAGATGCTGTTGTCAAAGAGACCATCCGCTGCGTACTATACAGATTGTTGAAGGAAAAAGGACTTCAGCCAGTGCCTGTTTTTCGTAGCCCGCGGTTTCCTGAGGGCCCGGTCGATATGGTGGGTGTCAAAGAGGACCACGCCGTAGAGGTGGCTTTTTGCAGCAACCCCACGATTGAATTAAAGGACATAAAGAGCCTGGAACGGGTGGCCTGTGAAAAGAAGTTTCTGATCAGCTTTTCCCCGAACAAGAAGAAGGTAGAGTTGAGCACCTTCTTTCTCAAGCCCGGGATCGAGCATATTTATATATACGAAGATAGAGATGATCACGAAAGCACGAAAAGGCGAAAGCACGAAAAGGCGAAGCGTAATAGGTGAGCTCTCTACTTCGACGAGATCAGCATTCAGTGTGGGCCTACAGATGTGAAAGAAGAAGGGTTGGATGGGAATATGAAAAAATCGTCCCCTATCATCGACACCCACGCCCATTTAGATGAATTGCCTGACCCGGAGACGGCCATCAAAGAGGCACAGGAAGGGGGTGTGCTCGGTATTGTGGCGGTGGGACAGGACATTTTTTCCAACCAGAAGACCCTGGAGATAGCCAGCCGGCATCCGGGGTTTGTCTTTCCAGCTATCGGATACCATCCCTGGCGTCTCGACCCGGATAATGATGACGAAACCCTTGCCTATATTGACACAAACCTGAAGCACTGCGTGGCCCTGGGCGAAGTGGGCCTGGACTACAAAGCCAAGACAAAAAAGAAGATCCAAAAGGCTATTTTTCAACAACTCCTTGCCATAGCCAAGAAACATGAAAAACCGGTCATCGTTCATTGCCGGTACGTCCACGAGACCGCCTACCGTATGGTAAAAGAGGCAGGTTTAGAAAAGGCGATCTTTCACTGGTACAGCGGCTCTCTCGATTTGATCCCTCTCATCGCTGCAGACGGGTACTACATGTCTGCCACCCCGGCACTCCTGTACAACCCTTACCATGCCAAGGCAATCTCTGCGGTTCCTCTTTCTAACCTGCTGCTCGAAACCGATACGCCGGTTCAATACCGGGAATTAGCTGCAAGGCCGGTCCATGTCCAGGTCACCTTGCAAGAAGTGGCGCGAGTCAAGTGTATGGCCGCTGAGGAAATCGCCGCGCAGACTACCCGAAATGCGAAAGCGTGTTTTGCCTTGAAAGATCTTTCTTAAAGGCGCTCGTAACCGATGACGGGGTCTCTCGCCCGCTCCTTGTAGTCGCTTGAGCACACAGAGATCGCAGAGATGATTCTTGCACTTGGCCTGATTTTTTGAGAGAGAAAAATCAGGCCAAACGGTCAGCCCCTGCCGGGGCATTTATGATCCCAAGTTGGCATCTTTGACTAACACCATTGCAATCTTACGCGACAGCGCGGCAGTCTAAGCTGAATTGCCCTCTCAGCAATTCAGCTTAAAAGAACTTTGCGCCTCTGTGCCCTCTGTGAGAAACAAATACAGGCGTTCAGGTGGCCTTGCGCCCGTAATCACAAAGCTCGCGCAGGGGGCATGCAGGACAGTTTGGCTTGCGGGCTTTGCATAAGGCCCTGCCGTGCCAGATCATCTGATGCGAAAAGTCGATCCAGTCCTTTTTGGGAATCAGGGCCATGAGATCAAATTCGATCTTGACCGGATCGCTCTCCCTGGTAAGGCCTATGCGCTGAGACACGCGTTTTACATGCGTGTCGACCACAATTCCAGGGATACCAAAAGCGCTGCCAAGTATGACGTTGGCCGTTTTTCGCCCGATTCCGGGGAGCTCAACCAGAGCCCCCATATTGTCCGGGACCTTGTCGTTGTGTTTTTCCACGAGCGCTGCACAGCATGCCCTGATGCTCTTTGCCTTGTTGCGATAAAAGCCGGTGGGACGGACCATCTCCTCCAGGTCGGAAAGGGGTACTTCCACAAAGTCTTTTGCTGTGCGCAGTTTCTGAAAGAGGGTTTTGGTTACCTGGTTGACCCGTTCATCTGTGCACTGGGCCGATAGAATCGTAGCAACCAGAAGCTCCAGCGGGTTTCTGTGGCCCAAGGCAGTCTTGACACCAGGATAGGTACTTCTTAAGATTTCTAACAGTTTCTTGATACGCGATCTTGCGATTTTTTGAGCCATGGTTTCTACCTCCCAGCAAGAAGAGTCATTTAACGCAACAGCCCAAAAAAGAAGGCCTTCTGTGGTTCGCGCCCTGGGTCTTACCTCCGGGGGGCTGGACAGTATTCTTTCCGCACTCGTTCTTAAGGAGCAAGGGATCGAGGTAGTCTGGGTTAATTTCGAAACCCCCTTTTTCAGTTCAGACAGGGCCCGCAGTGCCGCCCGCATGACAGGGATTCCGTTAAGAGTAAAAAACATCACCCGTGTCTATGTTGAGATGCTGAAGAATCCCAACTGCGGCTATGGCACGAACATGAACCCGTGCCTCGACTGTCACGCCCTGATGCTTGAAATCGCCGGTTCGATGATGACAAAAGAAGGGTTTGATTTCCTTTTTACCGGCGAGGTGATGGGCCAGCGCCCCATGTCCCAGACCAAGCCGTCGCTCCGTTATGTTGAAAAAAGGTCTGGCTTTGCAGGCCACATCCTTCGCCCTTTGAGCGCCAAACTTCTCCCGCCCACCATTCCCGAAGAACGCGGCCTGGTGGATCGTGAGCGCCTCTTAGACATTTCGGGTCGCTCCCGAAAACGGCAAATGGAGCTGGCCGAGGCATTTGGAATCAGCGACTACCCTGGTCCGGGCGGCGGGTGTCTCCTGACGGATATAGGGTTTTCCAGACGATTGAAAGATTTGTTTGAACACCAGGATGATTACGAGCAGCGCGATTTTGAGCTTCTAAAGCACGGCCGGCATTTTCGCCTTGACAACAATTACAAAGTTGTTGTGGGTCGCACCAGGGAAGACAATAGACAAATTTCAAGACTCATAGATCCCCACAAAGACATCCAACTGCGCATGATGGATATGCCGGGTCCCACTGTCCTGATCCCTTTCGGTGCCCCGGAGGAGATCGTACGTGAGGCTGCGACCCTTTGCGCAGCCTATAGCAGGGCTGAAGATGGCCAGCCTGCCCGTGTGTCTGTGAAGGGCCCCGCCGGGTCAGGAGTCCTCACGGTAGAGGGCGGTTGTCGTGAAAAATACCAGCCTTATCTCATATGAAGTGCCTAAAGTGTAACTTCTCAATAACTTGAGGATTGCGCCCCCCCCCCGCATCCTGCCCTGGCGCGACGTGCCTGAGCGGTCGGCATAAAGCCGACCCTACGTAGGGGCGGGTTTATCCCGCCCGAATGACAGGCGGCGTAAAGCCGCCCCTACGAGAAAATCCCGGTCTGGGCCAGGGTCTGGGCCAGGGTGAGCTAAAGTGCCTAAAGTTAAGGATAAG
>DAOVEU010000118.1:0-6226 GCA_030668805.1 Desulfobacterales bacterium | reverse complement strand
GCGAGAAACGCAAGATCTGAAACCCCTGGCCCAGACCTGGCTTACAGTGGTTTGCAGGTTGATCTGGAGGCGCAACACCATAATAGAATAATCAGGCTGATTCAAGCACGTCGCGCCAGGGCAGGCTGAACACTGAAACCTGAAACCCCAAACCTGAAGTGGTGAAAAAAAGTGTAAACTACTTTGTGGCGAAAATGAAGGATGCCCGCGATTTTATACAAAGTGCTCTGTCTTGCGGGTCACTCGTTTTTTGATGGCATTCAGGGTATCCTCCAGCACTGGAATGACATGGTCTCGCAAGTCACCGGCGACCACGATAAACATGACGTCATCGCCGACCTTAAGCGAGCCTTCCTTGACCTCCACCAGTATATCTACAATGCCCGGCCTCTGTCTTTGTTCAGCAAGGATGTCGTCCAATGCCTCGCGATCAACCGTAAGGGTCAACCCTGAAACGCGTTGTCCATCCCGGGAAGTCCCTCGCACCACCCCGTTGTGGCACAGAATCATGCCGACCTTGGCGTAGTCCGGGTGCGATTTGATCCTCTCAATTAGCGCAGTAAGTTCCATTTTCCCCTGCTTCTCCTTTACAGTTCCTCAAGAGGCGTGTCCGAGTATCTTGAAACTGCTGCCAGAGCATCCCCCTTACTTTTATTAATCGGCTTAAACGACTACCCCTGGTAATAGTATCACAAGAAGGTTCTACCGTTGTAGGAATTATGGAAAAGTGCCTAAAGTGAGCTAAGGTGCCTAAAGTTAAAAATAAAACATGTTATAAGTAAGTTTCTGATTTGGTTAAACTATACCCTATTCTCAATACGTGTGGTGCCATGGACAAACTTGTTTGTCCGTGTGAAAGGCGTCGATACGAAGTAGCAAAGGAGAAAAACGGTTCACTGCTTCAATGATTCCGGTTATGTCCATTTTTCGGGTTTTTCTGTTACCGACAGTTCCCATTATCGAGTCGAAAACGGGCACGGACAAACAAGTTTGTCCATGGCACCCCTCCCGAGTCACAACAAGATCGATCGCAGAATCTGCAACTTGTTATCTTTCTAGACTGTCAACAGTTAAACCAGGGTACCTTTCAGGAACAACAAAACAAGCCACCGCCTCTGGCGGTGGTACTTTGACTTCCCCGACAGGTGACGTGGCAAAGGGCATTGGGATAACTAATGCGCAACTGCCGTGCCATAATATGGGACAATAACGACATGTTGCAGAAATTGTAAACCTTTATTTTCAGTGTTGACCCACTTCCTATTCAAGCTGACCGCTGATGGCTGAACACCTACTTACGTCCAAGTTTCGGGCGCGGGCCAACAGGAAGAGTACAGAAGCCGAAAGGTAAGGTGGCAATATGACGAAGAGCATGTTATCATATATTGTAACTTCACCAGGAAAAGTAGCTGTAAGACATGAGACTTGGGATCATAGGTCTTCCGGGATCGGGTAAATCAACCATCTTCCACGCCTTGACCCGGAGCAAGCCTGAAGAGGGAACCCACAAAGGGCATCGCATTGCTATTGTGCGAGTGCCGGACCCGAGGGTCGATGCCTTGAACAGGCTCTTCAAACCCGACAAGACTGTCTATGCCCGGGTCGAATACCTACTTCCATATGGCACAAAGGCTTACAGCCAGGATGGGCAGAGTGATGAGAGCTTTTGGAATGAAGTCCGCCCCTGTGATGCACTGATTCACGTGGTGCGAAACTTTCACCAACGAGGCGGAGAGGCGCCACACCCTCGAGACGATTTCATCAACCTTGAAACCGACATGATCTTCGCCGATCTTGTAGTGGTTGAAAAGCGGATCGAACGTCTCGATCTTGACAAAAAACGGGGCAAGAAAATAAGCGCTGAGGAGCGCCGGCTGCTCGAGGCCTGCCTCCGCATGCTTGAAGCCCAGGCGCCCTTGCGGGATGATCCTGAACTGGCTACTGCTCACCTGTTGAAGGGGTATACCCTCCTTTCGGCCAAACCGGTTCTTGTCCTTTTCAATAATGACGATGAAGACGAAAGCCCTCCCCCATGGGAGGAACCACCTGAACTTTACAATCCACTCGTGGTCCGGGGCAAGCTGGAAATGGAGCTTGCAGAGTTATCTCCTGAAGAGGCCGTAGAGTTCTTAACCGCATACCACATCAAGAGCTCGGCCATGGACAGGATAATTCAGCATTCGTGCAACGTGCTCGGCCTGATTGCATTTTTCACAGTGGTCCACAAGGAGGTGCGCTCCTGGATGGTCCCCAGGGGGACCACGGCCCTGGAAGGGGCTGAGGTGATTCACTCTGACATGAAGAAGGGCTTTATCCGCGCCGAGGTTCTTGCCTATGACGACCTGATGGCCGCAGGCACATACCAACAGGCCAAAAAAGATGGCAAGGCTCGTTTGGAGGGAAAGACCTACGTAGTTCAAGACGGAGACATCATCAATTTTCACTTCAATGTTTAAACATCTTCTTGATCTTCGTGGATAGCTTGGAGAACTCCAATTTGGCAAACTCTTTCAGGAGGGTTTCCTGTTTCTTGGTGAGACCGGTAGGCGTCTTTACCAGCACCTGCATAATCTGATCCCCCCGTCCATAGCCCCTTAGAGAGGGGATTCCTTCGCCCTTGAACCGAAAGACATCGCCTGGCTGGGTCCCTTTGGGGACGTGGAGCTTTTTTTCTTCTGTCAGGGTTGGCACATCGATATCAGCACCCAGCGCTGCCTGGACAAAGGAGATAGGAACCTGGCAGATGATATCATTGTTGTTGCGCTTGAAGAAGTTATGGGGCTTCACATTGATGAATACATACAGGTCTCCGGGTGGCCCGCCCCGGTTACCGCTTTCCCCTTCACCGGAAAGTCGCAACCTTGTACCAGTATCGACTCCAGCGGGTATCTTCACAGAAACCTTCTGTCTACGCTCAACTTGCCCTGTCCCGCGGCAATCAGGACAGGGGTGGTGTATGCCTCGACCCTCGCCACGACAATGGGGACACGTGGTCCTGATGCTGAAAAAACCCTGGCTTCGGGTAATCTGCCCTGTTCCGCCGCACTGGTGGCAGACCTCCAGATAGGTTCCGGGTTCGCATCCCGTACCCTGGCAGGTGGGACAGCTTTGGAGTCTTTCAATTTCGATCTCGGTATCCGTACCAAAGGCAGCATCCATAAAGCTGATGCTCATGTCATATCTAAGATCCGCCCCCCGGCGTGCTGCTGTCCTGGAACGCATGCCGCCCCCGAAGCCAAAGAAGTTATCAAAGATGTCGCCGAAGCTTGAGAATATATCTTCGAATCCCCGGAACCCGGAAAAGCCTGTCCCTTGAAGACCCTGATGCCCATAGTTGTCATAGATGTTTCTTTTCTGGGAATCCCTGAGTACCTCATAGGCCTCAGCAGCTTCCTTGAATTTCTCTTCCGCCTCTTTATTACCCTGGTTTCGGTCCGGGTGGTACTTCAAGGCAAGCTTTCGGTACTTTGCCTTGATTTCATCTTCACCCGCATTGTGGTTAACACCGAGGATCTCGTAGTAGTCTCGTCTAGTCGTCATCGTTTGCTTAGTTTTTTTTGTTTCTCGGGCTCCGGAAGATCCTTCACAAAGTCGTAAGAAAGCTCATAGACCGTGCTGCTCCCCTCAGCCTTTGCATAGTAAGAAACCGTGGGCTCTTTTCTCATCCCGAAGCCCAGGTCCCCAATAAACTGCTTCTCCTGATCCATAAGTTTAATCATGCTATACGGTTTGTCCAGGCTGTAATATGAAAGGGGATGCTCTGGTTTTTCATATATTTTTTTGAACTTCAGGCCTTCCAGTCGCCAAACAAGGCTCTTGATTTCACTCTCCGTGATCTCTTCACCAGCAGGCTCGACCAGTACCCATTTATTCTCTTTCTTCTCAGCCACAAAGGTCTTCTCATCAGCACGCCACACGATCTTGAAAGCCTCGTCTTCCTCAAATCGAAGAATATGCTTGTCACGGAGATCATGAGGGGTCTTGTCCAAAGCGTCTTTGAAGCGAGAATATACGAGGAGCACTCTTTCCTCCTGATCCACCCTGACGTACCGCATGTTTCCGGTGGGATTTTCTGCCCCTATCAGGACCTTGCAGGGCTCAGAGAGCCCTTTGCCGGAAAGCGCTACCTCTATCTCAGGATCGACAAGACCAAAGTCGGCCAGATCCCTGGGAAGCGGGCTGACTTCTCGCTCCCAGGTTCCGGTTGCCAGTGTATTGATGATATGGTCAACCGCCCACGTATCAGCCAGGGCCTTGACCGGTCCTGCCAAAAACCACTTGTTGTCCCTTTTTTCGAGCACTACCGTCTCCTTGGGCTTCTTAATGCGCACACATTCAATGTTCTCGTCTTTGATCTTCAAAACCTTCCTGGATGAGGCAGCCCTTTCTTTCTGTTTTCCTGTATAGCGGACCTCATAGAAATAATAGAAACCCACCAGCAGGAGCAGAATAGTCGAAAAAAAGGCTATTTTTTTTCCATTCATCTGGCGATTCTTCTAAGGCGCAAAACGACAATACCAAAAACCAGCACTGCTCCGGGTAGCAGCACCACTGAAGCCCAGAATATGACCCGGCCCTGAGTATATGAGAGGACCACAGGTTGGCCTTCTCGCTTTTTCGGGCGAATGGCAATGAGATCCTCTTCTTCGGCCAACCAGCTCAGAGCGTTCATGAAAAGATCCCGGTTACCGGATAAGTTCACATAGGCATTGCCGGCAAAGTCGGAATCTCCAAACACGACAATTCTCGCTGGCCTTGGAGCATCCTTTTTGTCATCAGACTCTTCCGCTTCGTATTTACCCCCTCCCAAACCCTCCCCTTCTGCTTCCTTGGTTTCGTGCTTGATGGTCGAGACCACGGCCACCGGAATGGGTCCCATGGTATCCTTTTGGCGGTCAAAAGAGGCCTCGCCTTTCTTGAGCATGACAAGATCGGTCTCAGCCCAACTACTTGGTCCTGTCTGGGCCAGTTCTGTGTTTTGCACGTACTCCGGCACATCTTCTGCCACGCGGATAGATCTGGCAAGGGGGAAAAAAGATGCTGTATTGAAATTCTCGGTGATGGGGTGGTAACCAGCATACTGGGAGACAATGGGGGTCAGATAATCGGCTCCAAAGAGCCTGCTCAGCTTATCCACAATCACGTCCTGGCCCACCTCAATGCCCCACGATTTCAAAAACCCTTTCAGGCCGGTATCGGTTTCCGGATCGATGAGGATCAAGACATGCCCCGCCTGATCAATGAAGCGCTTCAGGGTGGAAATTTCTTCATGGAAGAGGGCTTTCTTGGGTCCTGCAATGATGAGTACAGAGGCGTCTGCCGGTACCTCCTCGGCTCGCATCAGAAGAAGGTCTCGCACCACATAGTTCTGGTCCTCTA
Source organism: Desulfobacterales bacterium (assembly GCA_030668805.1). GTDB lineage: Bacteria > Desulfobacterota > Desulfobacteria > Desulfobacterales. The sequence continues at coordinate 847 of DAOVEU010000118.1, read as the reverse complement.
TGGCCTTCTTTACACCGGTGTAACCGTCCTTCCCATAGTCCTCGGTCGATTTTTCATTATGTCCGGTCATGAAATAAATGACTTTTTCCCCTTTTCGCGTTACGCGCAACAGGGCGTTTGTCAGCTCTTGCTCGGTGGCCAGAGTTATCTTCTCCTCACGGATGTCTGTCTCCAGCACCAGGGTGCCGTAAGCAGTGATCTTGTAACGTCTCGCCTTTCCCGGGAACCGATCAGGATCCACAAACTCAAAGGAGAACTTCCGGGAGGCGTAAGCGTACTGGTCAAGGAGGCCCCTGGCCCCTTCGGCCTCAGGTGACGCCTCCTGGTAGAAGGCTGTGACGCGGACCGGCTTTTCCAGGTTCTTTAGTACTTTTAGTGTCTGTTCTGAAAGGGTGAATCTCTTGCCGGCTGTCAGGTCGAATCGCGCACTGTGCCTGGCGGAAATGGCTTCCACAAAGACCAGAATGCCCAACACAAGTAAAACCAGAATGAGGGCACTGGCCCCATGCCGGGTTGATCGCCTCTTGAAATAGTCTCGGATGGTGGCAAAACTGCCAACCACATAAGCAACCAGACACAGAAGACCAACGATCCATCCGACCCAGGTATACCGTTGCGCGGCAGGTATCATGCCATAGGCTATGGCCGTGGCCAGAATGATAATGAACCCTGCATATCCCAGGCCGGTGAACAATTTTGCTTGCTCTATCCGCGCCATTTTTTCGACTCCAGGGATCGCATGGTCATAAAGAGGAACAAGATGTTAAAGTTGACATAATATATAATGTCCCGGGTATCGATCACACCCTTTGAAAAATTTTCAAAATGTTCAAGCAGCGAAATATGA
>DAOVEU010000018.1:0-11765 GCA_030668805.1 Desulfobacterales bacterium | reverse complement strand
CCCGGACTTTTCTTAACTAATAATTACCGAGAGCCCTCTGCAATTTAGCCCTGGCCAGATGGTGGCTGTAGAGTGCTTTATAGTAATTCACCCTTGCCTGGGTCAAGAGGGTCTGTGCGTCAAGCACCTCAGTAATGGTGGTCACTTGGGCCTTATGGCGTTCCTCGCTAACTGTCAAGTTTTCTTCACCCTGTTCGACTGCCTTCCGGGTGGTCGGGATATTTTCTTCTGCTGTTTCCAGTTCTAAAACTGCCTGCTTCAATTCAAGGCATATACTGTCCTGCAAGGCATGTCTAGTCTGGATCAATTCCTTTCTAAGACTTTGCTTTTCCTTTACCGAATAATGTGTCTTCCCCCATTCCCAAAAGGTCCAGGAAAGCACAGCCATCGCCTGCCACCTGTTTGCGTCATGAAAAGGGCTGCCTGAAACATCTGGCTCATCGCCTTCTTTTATATAATCGTATTGCAAGGCGATTTCCGGATAATTCTTGCTTTTGGCAAGCCTTGTCTGCTGGTCTGTCTGAAGGATGCTGATATCAATAAGCTTCATCTCAGGGCGGTTTTTGACGGCCTTCTCCACGTACTCCTGAAAGTCACCTCTATCGGGCTGAAATCCAAAGATATCTTCTACATCAACAGGAGCACTGATTGGCCTGGACAAAACAATGTTAAAGGCGCAACGGGCAAGCCGCGAGGCATTGTTGGCCTTTACCAGATTGTGCTTGGAATTGGCCAACTCCACTTCTGCCTTTAACACATCATTTATGGGGATCATCTCAACTTTGTAAAAGTTGCGGGCTACCTTAACATTAGACTTCCGAGATTCGACGTCTTTTCTGGTCACTTCAACAACCTTATCTGCTATAAGGATTTCAAAGTACGCCTTTTTCACTTGAAGGGCGAGATCCAGTTTGCTCAGCTCAAGTTCCATCTTAGATTGATCGATACCCAATTCTGCAAGCCTATAGGAGCTTGTTAATGCAAAACCAGTAAAAAGGGGCTGTGTCACAGTGCCTTTCCACTGATAGTTATCTTTGGCGCTTATCGGGATGTCCCAAAATGTTGTTGGTTCGTTCAATCTGGTATAGTCGCAGCTCGTGCTCAATTTGGGCAAAAATTCAGCCCTGGCCTGTTTCTTGATATATGCAGCCTGATCGATTTTCTCCTCTTTTGCCTTAAGTTTCCAGTTATTGGCCAATGCCTCTGCAATACTTTCTTCTAATCTATAGACTTTTTTTTCTTCCGCGAGTCCGTGCGTGGGCAGGAAAATCAAGTAAAGGGGAAAAAGCAACCCACAAAAAAACACCAAAGTCTTGATGTTCATCTCCAGTTCCTCCGTTTGCCTTTAAATCATTGAGTATTCAATAAAGCAGGGCCTGAAAGATGTCAACGTAAACTTGGGGCTTGCAATTATGTGATGGAGTGTGATAGATTTATATATAATATGTACCGGTATATTTGTGGGGTCACTGGTACTGACTTCCATGCTACTTGTAGCAGAAAGGGTCTAAAATGCTCAGTACGCTAAAACGAAAAGCATTATTCATGATTCCTTTGTTAATGCTGGTTATTGCCGTTAGCCTCCTGGCTATAAAGCGTGTCAGAGACCGGGCCGAGGAAAAAGCCTCCCTTCAGAGCACAGGCTCCTGCCCACTTCCGATACGCGGAATACGGGCTGTATCCGCACCAATCCATGCCCTGGTCTTTGGTGAGGGAACTGCCAGGGCTGTAAGGCGTGAGTTCCTCACTTTTGAACGGCAAGGTAAGGTCACCTATGTCAAAAAGAATAAAGATGGACAAGAACTGCGCGAAGGCGATCGGGTGCGGGGACCAAAAAAGGGCGAAAAGCTCGGAGAGCTTTTGGCATCTCTTGATAAACGGGATTATTTGGAACAGTTGAAGGTGGCCAAGTCAAGTCTGGTTGAATCCGAGCAACGAGTAAAGGTGGCCCGGGCTCAAGTTGAAGAAGCAGAGGCCCAACAACAGCTTGCCACGGACAATTTCAAGCGCAGAAAGGAACTGTTTAAACATAAAGCCATCCCAAAATACGAACTTGATGTCTCCCGCACTCGCCTCAAAACCGCTGATACTGCTATAAGATCTGCCCGTGCTAACCTGGAGGCTGCCATCTCAGGCGTGGCCGCCGCTCAGGCGAGAATTAAACAGGCAAGGCTCCCCTTAGAACGTACTAGCATTTACGCCCCTTTTGATGGTATAGTCGCCTACGTAAATATCAAGAAAGGAGATTACTTTTCAGCCAACCTCGTTAACACCAGCAGTGAGGAGGCCCTCCTCAAGACAGTCCCCATGGTCGTTATAAACCCCAACCAATTTGAAGTGACTATGGAGCTCCCCGCCTTTGAGGGCGCCCTCGTCAAACCAGGGCAACCGTCAATCATCATGACCGCAGCCAACCGGGTCCCTTCTCCAGCAGACTTAGAATCAAGTAGAGCGCTTCAGGACGGGTCTGTTAGAGGTAAAGTTTTTTCGGTTAGCCCTGCAATCAGTCCGGGGGGACGCTCCATACAGGTAAAGGTCAGGACTGAGGAAGGAAATCAAAACCCCCGGGATGGCATGTTTGTTACCTGCTGGATCGTAGTAGAAGAGAAGGCAGAGGCTATTGTGGTCCCTTTTGACGTATTCATATACCGACAGAACAGGCCCTACGTTTTCGTCGTAGATGAGATCAAAGGCAGAGTTGAACAACGTGAGGTCGTCGAGGGAATTGCAGGGATCACAAAGCAAGAGATCCTCCGGGGCGTTTCCAGAGGAACCTTACTCGTCACTGACGGTCGGCATGGCCTGAGCAACGGAGCGCCCATAGAAGTCATTGAGATCATTGGGGAGAATGAGAATGAACCAGGGTAAATCACCTCCTGAAAATGGCCATGTCAATACCTTGCGCCATGATATCCCTGATGCGGCAAAGGCTTCTCCCCTTGCTCGTTTTTTATTCCTCCGTCCCATCTTTGCCATACTCCTCTGCTTTATGCTCGTGGTTTTCGGGCTGATGGCTTACCGGTCCATTGTGAAAGAGGCTGCCCCTGATCTCGCCATTCCCCAGGCCACGGTTCAGACAGAATGGCCCGGAGCAGATCCGGATACCATTGAAAAGCTGGTGACAAACGAGATCGAGAAGAAAATCAAATCCATGAAGGGCCTGAAACGGGTCCGCAGTGCCTCCTTTAATTCCCTTTCGGTTATCGCGGTGGAATTTCGCTCAGACGCCGACATAGACGAATCCATGCAATTATTAAGGGAGAAAGCGCGAGATGCTGAACCTTACCTGCCTCGAGATGCCAAGAAACCGAAGATTGAGCAGATCTCTGTTGACGATACTCCCATATTGACCATTGGCCTCTTTGGCCATGTGGATACAGCAATCCTTGCAAACGCGGCAAAGTACCTGAAAAATCGTCTGGAAAAGGTGCCAGGCGTCAAAAAGGTTGAGCTTGGAGGCAGGCGTAAAGAGGTGATTCAAATTCAATTGGATCCCGGGCGCCTTGTCTCTTTGGGCATCTCTCCCAACACTGTGCGGGATAAGATCCAGGCGGCCAATCTGGACATGCCCTGGGGCAAGATTGAAAATGATCAAGTAGGAGCTACTGTGAGACTATTTGGGCGTTTTCGGGAAGTAAAGGACTTAGGCAGTCTTCCTGTGGCGCGTATGAGCGCCGGCCGTGTGGTACGCCTGAATGAAATAGGAGATGTCCATCGCGATCTGGAAAGAGAAAAGACCCGCGTTTTTCTCAGTTGGACCGGATCCAAATTCGAACAGGCCATTGATATGTCGGTAATGAAGGTGCCGGGGGTTGATACCCTTAAGGTCATTGAGAATGTGAAGGCGGTTCTTGAGGAAGAGGTTCAAAGCCCCCAGGTACCTTACGGGATAGAGTATCGAATCACATCTGACCAATCAGATTTTATTTGGGAAAAATTACGAGACGTCTTTAACAATGGCTGGCAGGCCATGTTGTGTGTATTTGTTGTCCTTTTTTTCATGCTTTCGTGGCGTGAAGCGCTCATTGCCGGTCTTTCCATCCCTGTCACTTTTTTGGGCGCCCTGTCACTTGTCTTTATTCTGGGGTATTCACTCAACGAAATGGTCATTATCGGAATGGTTATAGCCTTAGGACTCCTTGTGGATGTCTTCATTCTGATGATGGAGGGTATGCACGACGGCATTTTTCAGCAACATCTGACCGTTGATCAGGCAGCCCTTAAGACCGTTAAGACATATGCATTGCCCGCCTTCGCCGGGCAGGCAACTACCATTTTGGCCATGGTCCCTCTTTTAGGGATCGCCGGGATCGACGGAAAATTTATCCGTATCATCCCGGTAACAGCCATTTGTTGCCTTGTTCTGAGTTTCATCATTGCCCTGTTTGTTGATATTCCTCTTTCCCGCGCGGTCTTTTCAAAAGTAAAGAAAACCCGCAAGAAAAGCCGCGTAGATCGCTTGACTGAGGTTGCTTCGTCAAGACTATGTGCGTGGAGTCTGCGGACGACAGTACGAAACCGGTGGACAGCGTTGTTGTGCACGGTAATAACGGGCTTATTGTTCATAACCTCCCTGATGGGAGCGGGGCTCTTGCCGAATCTTCTCTATCCCAAATCTGACGGTCGCAATTTAGGCATTACAGTGGAATTATCCCCGGGGACAACGCTCGACGCATCACAGCAAGTGGCCGATGAGTTAGGCGAAATTCTTCGTTCAAAACCCTTTCTTCAGAGTATTACTAAGTTCGTGGGCCAGAAAAGCCCTTTGTCACGGAACTCTATCGGCGAATCCCTCATGCCATATGAAGATAGCCGCTATGTGGGTTTTTCATGTATTTTCACTAAGCTGGAAGAGAGAGACAGGATGGCCTTCCAATACTTAGACGACCTTCGAGAAGAACTTGGTTCGGCTCTTCGCCGTTATCCTGGCAGCCTCTTGGTGTTTACGCCTCAAACAGGAGGTTCTTCTACAGAAGATCCCATACAGATCCAGCTCGTGGGAGACGACATGGAAAAGCTTCGTGAGATGGCCATGCAAGCGCAAACAGCCCTAAAGACTGTCCCAGGCGCCTCGGATGTCCGTGATAATTTAGGCCCTTCGCGACTTGACATAAAACTCATCCCCAATCGCGAGTTCTTGGACTTTTACGAAATAGGCCAGGAAGATCTTGCCTACCAGGTGCGTTTTGCCATGACAGACGAGGAGATTGGTAAATTTCCCCTTAAAGGAACAGAGGATGACTTAGAGATTCGTTTAGGGATGGCCTGGCCCAGTCGCCAGGGTTCCCCTGGAGGGCCAACCAGCTTCGAAGAGGTGACAATGATTCGTCCCTTCCGGCCAAATGGACAGACCGTTTCGGCTCTTGCCATCCTCAATCCCGTATTGGGTGAGGCCCCCCTGTCTATAACCCACATAGGGGGACGTCGTTCAGTGACGGTTCTGGCAAAGACGGAAAACCGCACAGTGAACGAGATTTTAGGTGATTTTGAGCCGGTCTTGAAGAAGATGGAGGCCAACTGGCCGGCTGATTACAGGTACCACTTCGGGGGCGAGGCCGAATCCGCTGCTGAAACCTATTCATCCGCAGGAAAGATGTTCGTTTTGGCCATTTTTCTTGTTTTCGCCTTGCTTGCACTTCAGTTCGGTTCTTTCACTCAACCGTTTATCATTATGATTACCCTTCCTTTTGCCATGATCGGCACCTTTTTTGGGTTTTTCTTAGCCTGGATTCCTTTCTCTTTTCCTGCCATGATCGGTATAATCTCCCTGGTAGGCATTGTAGTGAATGACGCCATCGTCATGATTGAAACCATGAACACACACAGAAAGCTGGGGCTTTCTGTGAAGGAATCTGCCGCGCGCGGCGCTGCCGACCGGCTCAGGCCCATTGTAAGTACAACCGTCACCACGGTTGTGGGTCTGATTCCTCTTTCTCTCAGTAATCCAGGGTGGATGCCCTTGTGTAACGCCATCATCTTCGGTCTGATTTCTGCCACGCTGATTTCACAACTTGTTGTTCCTTGCTTATACCTGCTTCTGACACCAGACAGACCCCTGTCAACATTTCAAATTTCAACCTAAGAAAAGGAGAAAAGAAAATGAGGAATTGGAGATTTTGTTTAGGAAGTTGCTTTGTCGTTGTGGTCTTTGCTTTGATGTTCATGGCCGGTTGCGCCACTACCACGCCCCACTCGGGTTTTCTTCGGGACTATTCTGAGCTTAGGCCTGATCCGGAAGATGAGACCCTGCTGTGGTGGGAAAAGGAAAATGTTGACTGGAAACGCTATAAGAGGCTCATGATCGATCCGGTTGTCATCTACTTGCACCCAAAGGCAAAAAACCGCCAGATCGATCCGGATGTTCTAAAGAAATTAACAGATTATTTTCGGGATACTATTATTGAAGAGGTTCAGGATATTTATCCTGTTGTTGACAAACCCGCTCCTGATGTCCTGAGAATTCGAGCGGCTATTACGGATCTTATACCTGCTAATCCACTTATCAATATAGTAACAACCGTGGGCATATGGGTGCCGGTGGACATGGGAGGAGCGGCCATGGAGGGAGAATTTCTTGACTCCACGACCAACGAACTCTTGGGAGCAGTGGTAGATATGAAAAAGGGAACCCCGGTAGATATCAATATGTTCAAAGGGTTTACCACCTGGGGATATGCCAAAGGGGCCTTTAGGGACTGGGCAAAGTTGTTGAAAGAATCATTGGAACATGACTATCGGCTTCCATAAAATTATTTGATTTTAAATAAGACAAAAGCAAAATAAGTGATTAGATCCCATGAAAAACCGGCCAAATTCGCATTGATGGCCTGACTGTCATAGATAACATCAAATAAAATTGCAATGGCCGAAAGTCATGTGGAATACACTGAGAGCAAATGAACATATTTGTCATCAAAATGAGCGCTATCGGAGACGTGATTCATACCCTAACGTTTTTGATGTAAATTAAGGCAGATAGTATGTCAGACCCCAAAAACAATCATTTTTCGTTCTGTTTCAGGGTGCTAAACTGGGACAGCCTCCTATGATAAGAAGAGGGAGAATCATGGGTGAGATATCCCAGAACCCGCCAGGGTGGTTTCGCGTTCACAGATTCCTTTTCTTACTTGTCTCCATGGTGCTCTTGCTTGTCCTGTATCCTTTCGTGGAAAACTGTATCGGAATCAGCTTCCTCATGGACATCTTTTTTTCGATGGTTCTCTTATCAGGGATCTATGCTGTTAGCGAAAGGAAATGGTTTGTTGTTTTTGCGCTACTTACTGCCTTGCCCTCTTTTTTTGCAGGTTGGTGCAATCACTTTCTGAAAATCCCGTCCCTCTTTTTGATATATGAAATCTGCGGTGCGCTTTTTTTTGGTTTTGCAGCCATTATCATCATACGCCATTTGTTCAGAGAAAAGGAGATCACAGCCGATCTGATCATCGGGGCGATCTGCGGATATTTGCTCATCGGTCTGATGTGGGGTTGTATCTATTCACTCCTTGAAGCTATGCAACCCGGTTCTTTTTACCTTGGTCGGCAGGTGGAAAGTGATGGCAGTTTCTTTTACTTTAGTTTTGTTACATTAACTACAACAGGATACGGTGATATCATCCCATTGACCGGACAGGCCCAATCCCTTTCTACACTTGAAGCAATCATGGGCCAAATATATATAGCCGTCAATATCGCGACGCTTGTGGCCATGCGTATCTCCCAGTCATCCAACAGGAATTCCTGACCATTCTCGAACTTCCCGGCCCCGCTTTCGCTGCACCCGACTCCCCAACCTTTCGGCCCTTTGCCCGAATGCCGAGTTTCTCTTTTATTTCTTCTACAAAACTCTTACTTCCAACAGCGATGCTTTGAGACCATATGTTGCTGTGGCCCGACCCTCATTCTCCATTCGCATTCGTTTTCACTCACAACCGGGGGTGCCAGAAAAGGCCTCTGGCGGATGAGCAAAGTCAAATGGGTAAAGATTGCCTTACTTGATGCTCACTTTGAATCACTTGGACTTGTGTTCCCCTGGGTCTGATTTTGCCTGATCAGCCGAATCGCCGTATGCGGACCCGTACACGTACGGTGGGTGGTGTAGGAGGGACGCCCTGTGAGGGGCGTTCCTATCCCGATGCGTGGCGTTTGATACATATCTATGTCTGAAAAGCAGATTTAAAGAAATTTATGATGAATGACGGATCATCCCACTTTTGGATCACTTTTTGAAATTCTTGTGCCTTTCTTTGAGCTTCCTTATCTGCCAAAAGCTTATCAATGGCATTTGATAGTTTTTCAGGAGTAAAACTGTTTTTCCGAATTCGGAGGGCAAAGCCTTTTCGCACCAGACAATCAATGTTGAACTCCTGTTCAGGTTGCATAGAGACGCCAACCACAGGAGTTCCAGCCAGACAAGCAGTCATAACTGTGCCGATCCCGCCATGAATTACCGAGATGTCGGCCATAGGATTAACTCTGTGCGCTGGTAGCCAATCCGTTAAAATGACATTGGAAGGAATTTTCACGTCTATGTTCTGCAAAAGTCTCTTGACTGGAGCAATTACTCGGTATGGTTTGCTTTCAAACCCTTCTACGATTTTTGCAATCACCTTTGGTTGACCTGAACTTCCCATAGCGAAATAGACAATGGGTTTACCCTTTTTCATGTTCAGGATATCTTCGGGGATAGATAAATCAAGACGACCGATGAGAGGGCCAATGTAATGATACGTCTGTGGAAGTTCAAGTTCACAAAACTCCTCTGGTTCGGCCAGTAAATTGTAGTCCCCTTCCCAAAGACGTTCCATAGTCTTGAACGGATTGAGTCCATACCTCTGTGCGACTTTGTCGTATGGGCGAGCGTAAAGGTTTGAAAGGGAAAACATCTTTTTCGAGAGCGAGATCAAGAGCCTCTCTGGAAGCAAACGAATAACCGGAAGATCAAGCATGTCCACATAAGATGCCAAACCGGCATTATACATTGATTGGATCATCCAGGTCGAGTGTGTCAGCCATATTAAGGGGATATGGGTTACTCGGCAGGATATACTGTTGCTGAAATTGAAACCGGTCACGACTGCGATGGGTTTCAGCTCCTGAAAGAGTGCTATTTCATTTTTGACCTGTTCCTCAACCTCCTTGGTGGAAAAGAAATAGCCGAATTTCTGTCCCTGATCTACTTTGTAAAGATGCTCTATCTTTTCAGGCGTTAGATTTGGTTCCAGATGTCGAATAACGAACCCTTCTTTTTCGATTAGGTTTTCAAATTCGCCGCCATAACTCACAAATACGATGTCAAAGATATCCCGACAGGCCTTGGCTATCTCCAGAGTTCGAGTTGTCTCGGCCAAATTGCATGCCATCGGAGAGAAAATAATCGATTTCATAAAACTCCCTTAAAGATTATGACTAACGCCACCTAACGCTGCGGTCACCTGAGCCAAAAGCTTCCACATAATTTCAAAAAAGCCAAAACCTTTCTAAAACCTTAACAATATCTAAAGGCCCTATTTTTTGGCGTCAGATGCACTGGCTAATTCTGCAGTTTACAAGATTTTAATAAAACTATTGGATTTTGTCAATTCCAAAATAGACAGTTGAAGGCCGGCTATCTTCTGAATAGCCCACATAAAGCGGGACGTTCTTAAGAATCGAAGTTTATGGCTAAGGTGACATTGTTTCAAATGAGAAACAGGGAAAAAGGTCAAATCCAGGAGTCTTCTGTGCTTTTGGCCTTCCTGTGCCGGCACGGCAGACAGGGCTGTTCAGGAACAGGGCATTCCGCTACGCATTCACAATTCTAATCAAAGGAATTTTGGATCTGGATCTGTTGATTTAGCCTTTTGCAGGCCGCTGTCGTTCATCAGAAGTTTAAGTTGAAATCGAGTCATCATTGGCCTTGACATCGCACACTGATACGTGTACAATTAAATTATGAAGCGAAAAGACTTGGAGAAGGCTCTGAAGGAAATCGGCTGGTGGTTTCTTCGTCATGGCGGAAGGCATGATGTGTGGACTGATGGCGACCGGCAGGAGCCAATTCCGAGGCATAATGAAATCAACGAGAAGCTTGCTCGCTCAATTTTGCGTAAGGTTAAGAAAGGGGGAAAACTATGAGATTTTCGGGAAAAATTTATAAGGATGGCAGGTTTTGGCTGGCTGAAATCCCGATTCTTGATGCAATGACTCAAGGGCATACCCGCAAGGAAGCCCTTGAAATGGCTGCGGACATGGTTGAAACCATGGCCAATAAAGAAGGATTTCGAGTTGAAGTGTCCTTTGGTTCTGGTGGTGAATTTGAAGTGGGCTCAGCAGATCCGAAGCCTTTGATTAGTCTTCTTCTGAAGCGCAAACGTGAGCTTAGCGGCCTTTCGCTTTCGGAAGCAGCAGAACGTCTTGGCGCATCATCTCGTAATACCTATGCTCGCTATGAACAGGGTCGCTCACATCCCACAGTTGAAAAACTTAACGAGCTTTTGCATGCAGTTTGTCCAGACGCTGACTTTGTTATCAAAGAGAGTGCTGTGGCCTGACTGATGATATTTAAAAATAATGGACTTCATGGTAAAATATTTTTGTCTTATATTATGCTTGATTATATGAAGGTATTTATATATAAATAATATTTATATGCGGGGGTGCCTACTAACCGGGCTGAGAAAATACCCTTTGGACCTGATCTGGATCATACCAGCGTAGGGAGCGGTAACTAAAATTTTGTTACACTTTTATTTTCAAAGGGCCATATTCCGGTAAGGAAGGGATTGGCCTTTTTTAATTTACAGGATTGATATTATAGCGGTTCCCCCAAATATATTCCGTTTGTTTATTCGTATATTAGCGGTATTCGAGAAAACCATTTTGATAATTTTGCACACGTTCTTGGCGAAGTGAAGCGTAAAAATTGAAGCTGTTTGAGTCCCGAAGCGAAGCGAGGTCGAGTTCTTTAATTTTAGCGAAACGAGCCTTAGAAACGTTCAAAATGATCAAACGGTTAGCGAGAATATTGCAATATACGGAACCTAATTTTGAGAATAGCTATAATTCTCAAGGAGATAACTCATGGGCGTTAAAAGGATTTTGACCATAGCCGGCTCTGATTCCGGAGGTGGAGCCGGAATTCAGGCTGATTTAAAAACAATTACCGTTCTTGGCGGATTTGGGATGAGTGTGATAACCGCTTTAACCGCTCAAAATACCCTTGGTGTCCAGGGGATTTACGAGGTCCCGGAAAGTTTTGTAGAAAAACAGTTTGATTCCATAGCAACCGACATAGGAATCGATGCGGCCAAGACCGGAATGCTTGCCAACTCAGGAATAATTAAAGTAATAGCTGAAAAAATAAGAGAATACAAAATAGGTATCCTCGTTGTAGATCCGGTTATGGTAGCCAAGGGAGGAGCGCCTCTGATAGAAAATGAGGCCAAACAATCCTTGATAGAAGAACTTTTGCCATTAGCGTTTGTTATTACTCCAAACATTCCTGAAGCCGAAGTTCTGTCAAAAATCAAAATATCTTCTGTTGATGATATGAAAAAATCGGCAAAGATCATACACAGTCTGGGAGCAAAAAACATTGTTGTAAAGGGCGGGCACCTTAGGGGAGATGCCGTTGATATCATCTATGACGGTAAAAAGTATCATGAGTTTATTTCAGAAAGAATAGACACTAAAAATACTCACGGCACAGGTTGCACATATTCAGCGGCAATTGCCACATTTCTTGCAAAGGAAGAACAGGAAAAATCGGTTTTTAAAGCAGTCACAAT
>DAOVEU010000354.1:0-3117 GCA_030668805.1 Desulfobacterales bacterium | reverse complement strand
TTCAGCCTCTGGGTGAAATAAACTACACGTATCCCTTGATTTCTGCCAGGGAAATCTATCTCTGGCCAATGGAAAGAGAAGAGAGATACTACTATCCTTACCGGGATCCTTTTTGGTGGCATTACCCTTCTCCTCACTGGGGCCCTGTCCGGTGGTAACATAAGGAACGGGGACGAATTAACTTCCACAACTATGCATCACAGCTTCGAGTCATCTTTGCCCGATCTTAAATCTATGCGCCTACTTGGGAAAGTTATTTCGTCCCCGTTCCTAAGCAGAGATTTGTACAAAAAAATGCGTGCCCTCAGTCGATCTCAAATTATATTGAACAATATTGGATATTGTGTTTATATGTATATTATCAAAATGTTGATTGCTGTCATCCTTGATGACGTGCAAAAATGCCTCTAAGAGACCAATGCTTCTCAAATGCAAGGAAATAACCTTTCAGTACCCCAACACGGATACCTGTGTTCTCAAGGATCTGACCTGTCGGGTATCCGGTCCTGGATTCCATGCTTTGTTCGGGCCATCAGGTGTTGGAAAGACGACCCTTGCAAAGATCATCGCAGGGGAACTCAAGGTATTTTCAGGTAAAATAATAGCGCGCGAGATGCACATTGTCCTCTATTCGTATAACCTGGAAGGACTTCCTGGATGGGCCAGCGTAGGAGATCACCTCGATGCAATCACGCCGAATTCCAACAAAAACAAAATCGACGATCTGGTCGAGTCTTTTGGGCTTCAGGGGTGTTTGAGTTCCCGGTTTGCACAGCTTTCCCTGGGACAGCAGAACCGCACCAACCTGACACGTTACCTTTTGCAGGATTTTGATCTCCTTATCATGGACGAAAGTCTCGCCAACGTGGATGAAGTTACCAGGGAGCACATTATATTGAAGATTAAAGAAATGTTCCCGAGAAAGTGCTTTCTCTACATCTCACATAACGTGCGGGAGGTATCTAAATTCTGCAGGGAGATTCTTGTGCTTCGCGAGCTTCATAAGACCCCTCAAATTCTCTCCATTGCGGGTCAGGACCATGCGCCAGGAGAAACCTTAAAGAAAAAAGACCTTGAGCGCACAATGCTGGAGGTCATGAATGCTTCATAGGCGCATCTATCAATTCCTGATTATCTATTTTCTGGGCTTGACCTTTTTATTCCTGCTAAAATTTACGCTGGGCCTTTCCGATTATGTCATCCCCAGCCCTCAGGAAATATGGCGCACGGGCGAACATGTCTTTGCCAGATACCTTTTCGATGTGATGGACACGCTTTCAGTTGCCGTCATCGCCCACATCGTGGCAATCTGCCTGGCAACTGTTGTCGGGATTATAGGCCGATTGCGCAACTGGACAGGCTCATTCATCAAGGTGGCCGCTTACAACATTCAGGCCTATCCTATCGTGGCTGTTGCACCCATCATCTTTATTCTTTTGGGTGATGGACTCTCCTCCAGGCTCTTGATAGCTGTTATGATCAGCTATTTTCCATTGCTTTTGTCCTTCATCGGCATCCTATCCGAACCTGTGTCCCATATTGAGCATTTTTATGACGTTACCGAGAGAATGAATTGGCGCTTACAGGTTAAAATCCGTGCTTTTGAAAACATCAATAAGCTCACCACGGTCATTGTAGGAAGTGCAACACTTGCCATGGTTGGTACCATTGTGGCAGAGTTTATTGCTGCCAACGCCGGTATAGGATACAGCATCCGGATAGCCCTATACCAGAGCGATCTTGCAAAAATCCTGATCGCACTTTTTCTGATCGGGATGTTCACGACAGTCTATCTGGTCTGCCTGGAATGGATAGGATACCTAACCCGAAAGAGATGGGAGATACCTGAAGGAGCTGTGCAATAATGGGGCAACTGTTTAAAAGGGCGTGTCTTCTGGCTGCTGCCATCACCATTGCCATTGTGATTGGCGCCTGCAACAAAAAGGCCGGGGAAACCATAGACCATGTGACATATCGGCTCAAGTGGATCTTCAACATCAGTGTGATTGGTGATCTTTATGCTGATGTACATGGATTTTTTGCTGATCAGGGGCTCCAAGTGACTATCAAAGAAGGAGGCCCCGAACGTGACGCGATTAAGGAATTAGAACTTGGTCACGCCCAATTTGGTGTGGCGTCGGCCGATCAGGTCATCCGCGCTCTTTCTAAAGGCGCTCCTGTGATGGTCATCTCCCAACTCTTTCAGGCAAATCCCCTTCAATGGATTTACAGGCCGGAGAGAATCCGTATAGAGAGGCCTGAGGACCTCAAAGGAAAGACGATCGGCATCACCTATGGCGGCAACGATGAAACCATCATGCGGGCCCTTCTTGCAAAATATAACATCAGGGACAACGAGGTGAAATTCTTTAGTGTGCGCTACGATTACACACCTTTTTACGAGGGGAAAGTCGATCTTTGGCCTGTTTACCAGAATGCCGAAGGGATCGTCATCGGTGAAAAACTTCGCAGGGCAGGGGAAGAGGTTAAATTTTTTGACCCGGATGCCTTTGGCATCCGATTTGTCGCCAACTCGGTCATCACCACAGAATATATGTTGAAAGAACGCCCCGAGAGAGTCCGGAAATTCATGACCGCACTGCTTCGGGGCTGGCGAGAAGCCCTTGATCCGAAAAATGAGGAAAAGGCTGTAACAACCATCCACGAGTTTGATAAGGATACTCCGATTGAGATTATAAGGAAACAGCTTGCAGCCACAAGGATACTCATGGCCCCGTCACCGGAGATTGAAGTAGGAAGAATTGATGTCGAGGCCTGGAAACAGACGGAACGAATCATGCTGGCCCAAAAGCTGATTCCCGGACCAGTATTTGTAGAAAAAGCTCTGAGGCATGGCAAGTCGCTCGTGAAATATCAAGACAAGAGAAAGAAAGGTGTGTTTATATCGGGGAAGGGGGACATCTCCATGCTCCGGCCTGGAAATGAGGAGATATTTAATATTTCAAATCCGCATATTCCACCCATCCGCCGGCCAGAACAAGGGCACGGTCAAAGTCGGAGATTGAAAAAGATACCTCCTCTTTCTGCCTGTCAGCTTTTATAATAAATAAATTTTTTTCAAGGTCTGTTTCAATAAGAGTTTCTTTGCCGGCAAAA
>DAOVEU010000093.1:0-6880 GCA_030668805.1 Desulfobacterales bacterium | reverse complement strand
TATGCGCCGGCCGTTTGCACCTTCGTGACTTGCAGTCCATGATCTTTTACGCTGGGGCTACGGGGATGATGATCGGGCCGTTGCTCACGGTTGCCGGGCGAAATGTGGAAGAAGACTTGCAGATGCTGAAAGATCTCGAGGGAACTTAAGGGCTTCGCCCAAATTGGAGTATTGGAGCAATGGAGTACTGGAGTGATGGGTTTAATACAGGTTGCGTGTTACGAGTTGCGCGTTGAAAGTTAAAAAAATCCTGACTCGAAACTCGTAACGGATTCTACATATTTCACTACTCCAGTACTCCAGTACTCCATCACTCCATGTGAATGGGATAGATCAAGTGCCACCAAAAGATCTATAATTACAATGCGTTGTAGAATTTCCGAGACGTTGAATTATGCATCATGAAGCGTGGATCAGCGAACGGCTTTGCGATTTGAGCAAACGCCACCTTGACCGCCATGTGCAGGCTTATCTTGAGGCTGGTGGCAAGATTCGGATAGGAGACCGGGCTTATCTAAACTTTTCTTCCAATGATTACCTTAACCTCGCCCGACATCCGGATGTAGTTGCAAAGGCTACCGAGGCTCTGCGTGCAGCAGGATGTGGCGCTACGGCATCAAGATTGCTCACAGGAACACTCACATGGCACGACGAGCTGGAGCAGAAGCTGGCCCGGTATAAGGGCTATGCCTGTGCCCTGCTCTTTGGCAGCGGGTTCCTGGCCAATGTTGGCACAATACCGGCTCTCATGGGCAGAAATGATTACGTGTTTGCAGATAAACTGGTGCATGCCAGTATTGTGGATGCCATCATGTTGAGCCGCGCAAAGCTGTATCGCTTCCGCCACAATGATGTTGAACACCTGGAGCAACTGCTAAAAAAGAGTGAAACATCCGGACGAAGACTTATTGTAACGGAGTCTGTATTTAGCATGGATGGAGACCTTGCACCTCTTCAAGATATTGCCCATGTGGCGCAGAGGCATGGTGCAATGGTCATGGTAGATGAGGCACATGCAACGGGTGTTTTTGGGCCAAAGGGAGGCGGACTTGTCAGAGAGTGGGGACTTGAACCTATGATTAATATCGGCCTCGGTACGCTGAGTAAGGCATTTGGTGGCTACGGGGGCTTTGTTGCGTGTTCAGAGTCAATGCGGGCCTTTCTGATCAATCATGCCCGCTCTTTCATCTATTCAACCGCCCTTCCACCATCGGTAGTAGGGGCCGCATTGGGCACCATGCAAGTGATCGAGGAGAGCTGTGACCTCGGTGCCCAACTGTTAAAAAATGCGGCGGTCTTCCGAAATCGCCTTCAAGAGGCAGGGCTGAATACCGGGAATTCCGCCAGTCAGATTATTCCTATCATGGTTGGCAAAAATAGCAAAGCACTCGCCATCTCGGAAAAACTGAGGGAGCAGGGTATCATCGGTGTAGCCATTCGCCCTCCAACTGTTCCTCAAGGAACCGCCAGGATTCGACTCTCCGTGACACTGGCTCATACCAGGGAAGATCTCGAACATGTGGGTCAGGTTATTATTGCCACAGCCCAGGGTGAGGGGCTATAGTGAAAAGGCGACCGCTCGTATTGATTGCAGGCTGGGCTCACACGGAACACGCATTGCACCCTGTTGCGTCGGCGTTACATGCAGCAGCCTACGACATCAAAGTCAAATCAATTTGGCAATTGTTGGACCAGATGGAAAAGGCAACACGGCAAGGCTGTAGCCCAAACGCGTGCCGCCCAGCCTGGGGAGAAGACTTGGCGACAAGAGGCGCTTGCAAAGAAAACCCCGGTCTTTCCTGCTATGCAAATGCGCTTAAGCAGATCCTGCAAAAACAGGACGACCCGTGTGTTGTTGTTGGCTGGTCCGCCGGGGCGATTGTGGGCTTGGAAGTGGCCTATGAAACTCCCGGATCGCTAAAGGGGCTTGTGCTGATAGGGGCAACACCGAAATTCTGTGCTGAGGAGGGATATCCCTGGGGGGTGGCCGCACGAAATGTGCGTGCTATGATCATGCAAGTAAGAAAGGAGCCAAGGGCTGTACTCGGCCGTTTCTTTCAGGATGTTTCCTGGCCTGCGGTTGAATCCGAGTCCTGTCTAAACGAAAAAGTAAATGCAGCCTGTCACATAGGAATCGAGCACCTTGTTCACGGCTTGGAGTATCTTCGAAAGATGGATTTGAGGGATAGGTTAAAGGGAATCGAAATTCCGATATTGATCATTCATGGGAAAAAAGACCGTATTGTCCCGTGGCAGGCCGGGGCATGGCTCAATCGTTCATTGCCTAATAGCCGCATCATCATACATGAAGGGGTCGGCCATGACATTCCCGAACGACAAGCAGTCGTTCTTGCGTCTCAAATAAGAGAGTTCTTGGAGAATCGGTGTTGAATGCTGAAAAACATCAATGCTCAGTGACTGCGCGATTTTCTACAGCTTCGGCAACCTACCACAGAAAGGCTGACGTACAGAAAACCGTTGCCAGAAAGTTATTGAGTCTGGTTGCGGCTACTAGGCCTGTCGATCATGTTCTTGAGATTGGTTGCGGTACCGGTCTGTTAACCGAACTGCTCCTTGAGCATTTTCCAACGGTTGTGATTCATGCGATGGATGCCTCAGAAGAGATGATTGCCCAGGCACGAAACCGTTTGTCAGCAAACAACCACATACGGTGGTTCATATCCGATCTCAGAACATTCGACCCCCCTGTTTCATATCCACTCATCGTGAGCAGCTCGTCACTGCACTGGATTTGCCCCATCGAGGACGGCTTAAGACGTTTGGCTGATCTTATACACGCAGGCGGTGACGTCGTTGTGGCGTTAATGCTTCATGGCACGTTAGGGGAACTCCGCGCCACACGTCTTCGTGTAGCACCGCACAAACCACCCCTTGGCCGATTACCCCTGGCCGAGGAGGTTCTGTCTGGCCTGGAAAGGGTGGGATTGCGTGTGGTGACAAAGTGGCAAGAGAGAATTCGGGCATGTCATGTATCTGCCGAAGCATTCCTTCGCACGATTCATGAGCAGGGCCTCACAGGAGGCGCCGTCTCCTCTTCGAAATGCCCTTTGACTCGTGCGGAACTGCAAAGGCTCAGGGCAGAATACGAAGCCGAGTACAATAATGATGGCTCTGGTGTCTTCGCAAGCTATGAAGTTTTATATGTGAGAGCCACAAAACCGTAAGCGATCACGGGGCTCCTTTTGTCTCTCACAGAGCCCACAGAGGCACTGAGTTCTAAAGAAATTATCTCTGTGGGCTCAAGCGACCAAAGGGAGCGGGCGAGAGATTCTCAACTCTGTAATCAGATGCACAAAACCATCACTGCACTATGAACGACAGAGGAATTTTTGTGACAGGCACGGATACTGGTGTCGGAAAGACAGTAGTGACGGCTGCCCTCGTCTCGCTCTTTCGGGCAGGTGGTATCGACGCCATTCCCATGAAGCCCGTTCAGACCGGCTGTATTTCCACGCCCCATGGTTGGGTGGTTGTTGATCTTGAATTCTGCCTTAATATGGCAAATCTTGAGCCGCCGCCTGCGGAGCGAAAGCTTATGGCGCCTTATTGTTTTCAACCAGCCTGTTCTCCCCACCTGGCAGCCGCTCAGGCATGCGAGAACATATCGATCTCTCGGATAGTCAATGACTTTTCAGTGTTGAATGCCAATCACGACCTGGTCATCGTTGAAGGTGCAGGTGGGGTGCTGGTACCGATCAACGGCGAAGAGACGATGCTCGATGTAATGGTTAGGCTTTCGTTACCTGTACTTTTGGTGGCTCGACCATGGCTGGGAACCATCAACCACACACTGCTTTCACTGCGTGAACTCGACCGGGCGGGACTGCCAGTTTTGGGGGTGATATTCAATGATTCCCGTTCGTGGACATGGGATGAAATTGTGGGTGATAACCGGTTGACCGTGGAGCGATTCGGCCACACTCCTGTTTTGGGACATCTTCCTTTCATAGAAGAAATCGAGACGAAATCGCATAAAGGTTTCGTGAGTGCGTGTTCACCCTATTTGCCTTCTGTAAAAGATCTATTACAAAGGGCACGGGCGGGGATAAACCCCGCCCCTACGAACTATACCTTCCAATGTGTGTAGGGGCGGGCTTTATGCCCGCCCGAAAAGGCTGCCTTGATTCAACAGGATTGAGGACGGGGGTGAGGGGCTGAACAAATACGAAAGGATCAATGGGCTATGGTCATAAACACCGATCAGTACACGCACATGGACAGGCGAAGCATCTGGCACCCTTACACCCGACATTCAGCCGCGGAAGCCGGCGACTTTCCCGTTATAACAAGGGGCAAGGGGGTTTATCTCTTTGATACTGAGGGCAACAAATACGTAGATGCCATTTCATCATGGTGGTCCTGCAACCTGGGGCATAACCATCCCCGGTTGGTTGAAGCGATCATACGGCAGGCTCGTGAACTACAACATAGCATCCTGGGCAACCTTTCTCATCCTCGTGCCATAGAACTGGCCGAAGAACTGGTTAGCCTTTTTCCTGGTCCCTCACACGTCCTGTTCGCCAGCGACGGGGCCAGTGCAGTGGAAGCTGCCCTAAAGATAGCCATTCAATACTGGCACAACCTGGGGCATACTGCCCGCAACAGGTTTGCTTCACTTGAGAATGCCTATCATGGTGATACTCTGGGGGCAGTTTCAGTGGGTTACCTGGAAGGGTTTCATTCACCGTTCAAGCCGGTGTTATTTGCTGCCTATCGCGCTGAGTCCCCCTGTTGCGGGCGTTGCCAGCACGGAAAGGCACCTGCCTCCTGTAATCAGGAGTGCTTTGACTCCATGCTAACTATTTTTGAGCAGCACGCAGACGAACTTGCCGCGGTCATCGTCGAGCCACTGTGTCAGGGGGCGGCCGGCATGAGAATCTATCCTCCCGAATATCTCAGGCGTCTCGACCGCTTGTGTAAGGAGAAGGATGTTTTGCTTATCGTTGATGAGATTGCTACGGGTTTCGGACGGACGGGCAAGATGTTTGCCTTCGAACATGGTGGTATTGATCCCGATATCGTCTGTCTGGGAAAAAGCCTTGCGGGAGGATATCTGCCCATCAGTGCCACGGTCGTCAAAGATAAGATATTTAAGACATTCAGAGATCAACCAAAAGACTGCACCTTTTATCATGGTCACACTTTTTCTGGAAACCCGATTTGTGCAGCCGCTGCCCTTGAAACCTTGCGCATCTATAAGCAAGAGGCGATTGTGAAACAGGCCGAACAAAAAGGCTGCCTGTTGAAAGATCAAATGGCATCCTTTTCGGACTTACCTCATGTGGTTGATGTTCGATGCCTCGGCATGATTGGTGCGGTAGAACTTGATGAAGAGCCATTGCGGGCTCAACGCATTCACAAACGCCTTCTCAGCCACGGTATCTTGATCCGCCCCCTTGGCAACGTTGTGTACCTCATGCCTCCTCTTATTACTCCGGAAGATATTTTAGCTCGGACTGTGGAGGCTCTTCATAACGCAGTTGACGAATGCAGATGATGCACCTCGTCTCGACAAGCCCGGGCAAAGTCTTCTGGATAATGGCTGATAATCCAACGCTGCTGGCATTCGCTAAAGCCGCCTGGAGATAGGGGATGCTTTGGAAGAAAACAGTAGAGGAGGCGCTGATCACGGTCCGGGTTGTCAAATCTCTTGGATATTTCACAGACAGAAATCATCTCTGCTCCCAGGTTTTCTAATACCTTCATGGTGATCAGTATAGCACGATCAAGAGAATACCGGGCTTTGGTGTCTGTCTCGATGATATTTCCACATCTTTCCCTTGTCATAATCTGGACTTCTCCCTGGTAACGCTGGGCTTTGGGGACAAAGGCAATTATATTCTCATCTTGGTAAAAAATTAGATCGCTTTCTCTATTTACTCGGCCATCCATCCTCCTGTTGTTTTGAATAGCTTTGAGGTACGTTTCAAAGAAATCCTGATTGGTCTTCTCTTTATACTCCTTAGCGAATTGAGCTACCAGATCTCCTTGACTGTAAGTGCTGATAGTGGACTGACTCAATTCGTTCTCTCCTCCTTTAAATGCGGACACACATGAAGGTACAAGAGCATACTGTTGGTGTATCTGTTGATGTGAAGCATGAAGTCGGTAGCCAGAAGGTGACAAGTCAACACCGAAGTTTTGGCCCCAAATAGTGGCATTGAATAGTAAGTCGCCGCCACGTTTGTTCAGTTGTTCTATTTCATCAATCAGAGAGAGTCGTAGGCCTTCTAATTCATTTCTTGTCAAGGATCGCCTTTTAGCCCGTGAGACAATGCCTACTTCCGTAGCCAGTTGGACGTATATCCTTTGGTAATAAAGGTGTCGGAGGCCGATTATGTCTTGCTCCGTAAGGGTTCCAATTTTATAGCGGACAGCGTCGTGGGCCATGTTTGCTGCGTAATGCCCCCAGGGAATATAGCTGTTTTGGCGAAGGTATTCCCAAATGTGTGTGCCTCCTTCCGTATATTCGCCGACAATTGGGCTTTTGCCCTGGGCTCCTGGGATCAAAACCATATGCTGTTTGTATGTATCCGGGAGAACCGGATTATTAGACACGAGATCAAAAAGATGCCAATCTAAGATTGCTGGGCGCAATTCGCCCTTTTCGGTCTTTTCATAGCTAATGCCCGAAGGCATCTCGGTTTTTGAGTTATACTCGAATCGACAAGATAGTTTGGCCAGCTTTGCGAGGATTTGTGGATCGGTGGATGTTCTTGCTAAAGTCAGGAGTAATGGATATGGTACACGTTCAATTGCCAGCTTGTCTATATAGTCAAATTCTTTCGTTAATACAAGGTCAGGTGACTGTCCCTTTTGACGTTTGAAGGGGTTACCATTTTCCATCATACGGTCAGCA
>DAOVEU010000159.1:0-5449 GCA_030668805.1 Desulfobacterales bacterium | reverse complement strand
CTTCCCGCTTCAGTATTCCACCTGAAAGAAGATTCTTCAGTTCC
The DNA here is from genome assembly GCA_030668805.1 of Desulfobacterales bacterium. GTDB lineage: Bacteria > Desulfobacterota > Desulfobacteria > Desulfobacterales. The sequence goes on along the minus strand of DAOVEU010000159.1, from coordinate 5,405 downwards.
TTTTCTACCCCCCTTGGAGAAAACCCCGTTCGTCGGCTCAATTCATTTATATGATAGCTGCTATCAGGGTTGAGCGCCAGAATCTTCAGAAGCTCGATCCGGATCTTTGAGGATATCAAAACTCGCACGTTAGTCATCAGACATCATCGTATACTTTTGGTATATGTTTATATACTTTTTGTATATGAACTGGGCGCCTTTGTCAAGCTGGTTTGGGGGAACAACCGGGACGTTCATAAATAAGTAAATAACTCTATAACTATGTCATTTTATTGCCATTTTTTAAGCCCTTTGAAGCTGATAGCCAAAAACGCTTCGCGGTGTGGGGAAACTCAAACCAACGGATAGACCGCACCCTATTGCCCTTCTACCCAAGACAATTACACAACAATCCTTTCGTATGAAGGCCCAGTGCCTTCCATATTTGAGGCTGCTCTTTGCACAAAGCGATATCAATATCACTTCTATGTTTTCTTATTGCTTCTATTATTGTTTGAAACATCTTGACCCTTTGCGCTTTAGGATACCTGTCTGTCGGAAAAGCGGGACGCCCTTAAGAAACTAAGAACGTCGATCAACCAGTTGATAATTGTTGTCTCGTGCAATGGCCTCGCCCCTCTCCACGGCATCACTCAGAGCCCCCGCCCCTTTTTCCAAAAGCATTTCCCTGGGCCGATCCCCTTCCGGCCAATCCTTTATGTGAAGATTATTGCTCCCTTTATCTCTCTTTTCCATTTGCCACCAATTTATCCCTTTTATCCCTTTTCCAACTCCGCCTCAATCTCTTCAATTGTGGGCAGGCTGGATTTCAATTCTTCCGGCAGGGCGTGGGTCAGTTCGTATTCCGAAACTCCGATGGGTTTACTGAGACCGCGCAGAGCGTATTCAGCAAGCACCTTCTTCTTGTCCTGACAGAGGATCAGCCCGATGGTAGGGTTGTCCGTTTCGTGTCTGAGGAGATCGTCCACCGCATTGCAGTAGAAATTCACCTTGCCGGCGTAGTCCGGCTTGAACGGCCCGACCTTGAGGTCGACAACAACGAAGCAACGCAGTTTGAGGTGGTAGAAGAGCAGGTCGATGTAGAAATCCTGTTCACCGATATCGAGGTGATACTGCCGTCCGATAAACGCGAAGCCCTGGCCGAGTTCGAGGAGAAACTTTTCCAGGTGTTCAAGCAATCCGGTTTCCAGTTCCCGCTCCCGGAACGGCTGGTCAAGCGTTAAGAAATCGAAAATATATGGGTCCTTGAGCGTCTGTTGTGCCAGATCAGATTGGGGTGAGGGTAACCGGGTTTCAAAATTGGTGATGGCTTGCCCCTGCCGTTGATGTGCATTGCTGTCGATCATGAGTTGCAGAACACTCCGGCTCCATCCATTTTCCAGCGTCTGCCGCATGTACCAGAGGCGGGTGGAGTGATCCTTCACCTTCTGCATCAGAAGAATGTTGTGTCCCCAGGGAATTTGTGCAACAAGCTGTTGCAGAATTTCGAGAGTGGCGTCAGAGGCCAATTTTGCCACAGTTTGTGGCACTTTTTCGTCGGATTCTAATTTTGCCACAGCCTGTGGCAAAATTGAGATTCCCAAATCCTGGTATTCCCGGTAAAAGGCAATCATCCTGCCGATATTCCGCTCTGAAAATCCTTTCACCTCCGGCAGGTCATTGCGGATATCCTGTGAAAGGCGTGGAATAACCGCAGTGCCCCAACCATCGCGCTGCTGACGCTCTTCGATCATGCGGCCCACATCACATCCCAGTACATCATGATCATCTCTGCGTTGGCGGAGAGCATCGCGCGGGTCTGAGCCTGCCGGATGCGGGACTTTACCGCCGTCAGCAACTCGCTGTAACGGACCAGCTCATTTCCCATCGCCCACCCCCCTCATCTGCTGCACCAGAAAGTGCTGCATCTCCTCTTTCTTTGGCGGTTCGAGCTGGTATTTTGAAATAAAGAACTTTAGCATGCGCCTTTCCGGAGCGACCTGTAATTGTGGGGACAATGTACCCATAATCCCCAAGTAGAGCTGATCATGGACCTGCTGAATGGATGTGACAGGAGCTTTAAATGTATATAGATTATTCTCCATATCCCAGCGCCTCAAGATTCTTTCTGATGTCGGCTTTTAAAAACTATTGCCCCGGTAAAGCAACCGGGACGTTGGTGCAGAAAGTGCTTTGCGCTCCCTTTTCACTGTTTGGGCTAACCCTTCTTCTGTCCCTTGCGGTAAGCGGCACGTGCCTCTTTTGCCTCAAAACCAATCTCCCCAGTTAAGTAAGAGTAACAAACATCACCAGGAAATATCCGCTGGCTACAATTCGCGGGAGAACCGTGGGAGAACCGGGGAGAACCGGGACGTTATTAAATAAGTAAATAACTCTATAAGTATCGTATTTTATTGCCACTTTTGTAGCCTTTTGATGCTTCATACACTAATCCAACGATATGGCATCGGAAGTAGGGTCCATGAAATTTGAACATTCGCCCCTATCACTGTTCTAGAACCGAGTGTCAAGCTGTCCTTCGTTGAGAATTATCCTGGTACATAATAGGTGCGGTCTCTTTAGCATATTTTCCTGCCATGGCTGGAAGCTCTTGTGCCACCGTCTCTCTGAGATGTGCTGCCTCCAGCACCTCGGCCTGCATCCACTCATGACCTCGCAAAGCCCCCGACTTCCATGGTCATTCGACCGGTTCAGGATTTAGCGCGGGGTTGCGCCTGACAGCTTGAAAAGATGCACTTCGTGTCGAGTTTAGCGCAAGGTTGCACCTGACAGCTTGAAAAGAGGACCAAATTGCCCTGTTTCTTAATGACTTAGGGCGATTTTTTATCAGGAACGAACACCAAAGTAAAGGCCCTCCCGAAGCCCATGACCCAGTCTATGACCTCACAAAGCCCAGCGACTTCCATGGTCACTGAAGCAGTTCCGAGTTTGGTGTTCCAAGTTTCTGGCAGCCTTCTCGTGCAGCAGCCTGGGATGAACGCCATGCTCCCTCACAGCGATTCCAGGCCCGGTTGATTGCCTCATTGAGCTTCTCGTTCTTGGAAAGATGGTAGGACTCAGGCGAGAGACCCTCAAGATCCCGATTCCCTTCTGCAATGCGCTGAAGGATTTCTACGGGCAGTAAGGCTCCTTCTGTTTTGATGGTGGTAAAAGTCTCTCGATGGCTTCGCCGCATAGTAGGTTTTTCACCGGCAACGAGGGTTAACGGGTCAACCGGTTGGTCATGAAATCTTTTGACAGGATTGACATGATTTCTTAGGTTCCTGCTTTTCCTTTATCACCCCACTTTTTCTTCAGGTTTTCCTTTTTCAAATATTTCCCAGAGATTGATCTCAAACTCAAAAACAGTGGATTTTAATACCTCATCCCAGTTAAATATCTCCGGGCCTCCATAGTTACCTTCTTTCAGACAATATCTTTCCACATACTCTCTTTCCGGAAATACCAGGATATATTCCTTTACACCAAATCTCTCATAAAGGTTCTTCTTTTCCCTCCTGTCTTTCACTTCAGTGCTCGGTGAGACCACTTCGACAATTAAATCAGGTGCACCCTGAATATTGTCCTCAGTGATTTTGCTTTGGTCACAGACCACAAGTACATCAGGCTGAACAACGTTATGTTCGTCGAAGACTACATCCGTGGGGGCTATTCCTGTATAGCAGGCGTTATCGGGGTGTGTTTTAATCTTTATGTGAAAATTACTTACAATATTCTGGTGTTTTATTTGCGGTGCCGGGGTCATGTTGTATGCTGCACCATCTATGATCTCCCACCTTTCATCTTCGGGCCAGGCAAGATAATCCTCATAGCTGTATTTTTTGTCCTTTCTGGCTGCAAGTACCATATTCATCTCCTTTCCATCACTATTGAAAACCTTTTTAGCACTATACCATCAGGTTTTCAAATATGGTGCTATATTACAGGTAAATACAGATAAATCCCCAATACATCTGGAGGAAGGTGCGGCTCTACGTTATATCGCAGGCCGCGAAGCCGTGCGGCTGTCCTGACCCGTCGGTGTGCACGGAGAAGTTGTTCGGCCCGCTTTTTTGCCTCATTTTCCAGCCTGGGCCTGAGGTGATCAAACCCGTCAATGATCCTGGATATGGCATTGGAGGCCAGGTCCGGGCTGATGTTGGCATCCGGCTCGCTCAAAAGGAGATCCTCGGCCCTTTCTTCATCCATCCACTCTATTATGAATATTTTGACAGGATTAACAGGATCATCGGGATTTCCTTGCTTTTCTCCCTTCCCGGCCTCCGGCCCGGAGGGCCTATGCCCCGGAGGGATGGAAGGGAGAAACTCAATCCGCCTGGGGCACCCAAAATGAAACACAGGGAATTTCCAGGCGTAAAGGGTTGATTGCCATAAGATCAACGCACCTTATTCCAAACACCCTGATCCGTCATGTTTTTTGAAAGAAACTCTTTGACCTGCACTAAACATTTTGCCTTGACTTTTCAAAAGGTTATGTTCTATGAACCGAGGAGCTTAGATTAAGACCCTTATTAACCCACACCAAAGGAGGAAGGCACCATGACAAAGGCAGAGATTGTGGACAAAATGGCAAAGGATGCGGGCATCTCAAAGGCTGCGGCCAACAAGACCCTGGACTCGTTTGTTGACGGCGTTACCAAAGCCCTAAAAAAGAAGGACGGAAAAATCACGCTGGTTGGTTTCGGCACCTTTTCCAAGGTCCGTCGTAAGGCCAGAAAGGGCCGGAATCCTGCCACAGGTGAAGAAATAAAGATCAAGGCATCCAATGCCGTGAGATTCAAGCCGGGCAAGGCCTTGAAAGACGCCATTTAGTTTCCGTTTGGATAAACGCTTATTTCCTTTCACTGAGACAGGATCAACAGGATGAACAGGATAGTGTTTTCTGCCTTTCCACCTGCCCGCCATCGCGAGGCGCTCAGGCGAGGCGGGCGGGGAAGAAAGGCAGAAAAACAAAAAAATCCTGCTAATCGTGTCAATCCTGTATGCCGAAAACGATGCTGACTTCTCCCATGCGGTCGGGACCGATTACTCGAACCCTCAGCCAATTCCCCTCGCACGCGACGGTCCAGGGCAACATGGGAGATCTCCCGGGGTAAACACGTGTCTTTCCGCACACGAGCCAATTTTGTAAAAGAGATGTTGAAAAATCAAAGGTTAACAAAGGATGACCTGAATGGTATTTCACCGGGCTCTATACGAGTCAGGTTATTCTTAACATTGAGCTATTTCGCATCAAGGGATGGTAATAATATGGGCGATTTTGATGAAACACGGTGGTCAAGAAAGGACTACGCCTATAGAGCCTACGCATAAACTCATCGAACAGGTGACCATGACCCAGCATATTGTGGTCCCCATGGAGGAGCTATACTATATATTGTGCCTGAGTCTATCAAAAAATGAGT
>DAOVEU010000147.1:0-5690 GCA_030668805.1 Desulfobacterales bacterium | reverse complement strand
ACCAGAGCAGAACGGGGGAGGCACAAAGACGGAGCCTTGACGGTTTCTGGGCGGGTCAAAAAATTGACCTGGCAGTCTCCCTGTGGAACTAGTAGGGCGGAAAACCGGTCGGGCGGGTAGGGCGGGTATCCTTTTATGAATCTGAACACTTCAGAGATGTCCCGGCCATCAAGATGAAACGGGACATCTGGAACGCCTTTTCGGTAAATCATAAAGAGGGTCTGAGGAGAGTAACCGGGCCGGCGGATATAAACATCATGTCCTCTATTCTCCCTTACGCGGATATCATGATCCTGGGTCGTAGGATGACTGAAGTGGTCAGAGACATGTTGAGTCTGGACGTTAAGTTCGACTCAGAGATTTACAGCGTGGATGAGCATGATCTGATCATGGCTGCCCTCAAAGAGATTGCGGGCCCCGATTAGAAAAAACGTAATAGTTCACCGCAGAGTGCGCAGAGAACGCAGAGAGAATATAGATGCGGTAAATAGGATGGGGTGAACGGTTACGAAAAAATGTCGTCAATCTGCTCGGGTGTAATATCGATCTTTGAGAATATCTTTTGTTCCAGAAGCTGGGTTTCGAGTTGAACTTCCTCAAAACGGGCCCCAAGACCGGGTAGCTTCTTGACATACCTCTCCAGCACGTCCTGGAAGCGCTCCTCGATGCCTACTACCTCTTCGTGTTTGACCCGTTTATCAGCGTAGTTGATCAGCTCTGCCTCGGTGACAGAATTCGGGTCAGATGACCCTTGATCAAGACAGATATGCTGGCGTACGATATCTGCTACCCCGGGATAGCCCAAAGAGGTAAGTAGCTCGCCTCCGGTTTCAGCGTGGTTTTCCTTGGTCTTGATGCATATGGTTTTTGTAATATCATGGAGCAAAGCCCCTGCCTCCACCAGGGCAAGGTCAAGGTGCTGGCCACGGCTGTTCAACTTGCGGGCAATAAGCAGGGCCACATCTGTCACCAGCTCGCTGTGTCGCACAATATGCGGCAACATCCGGTATCGCCGGATCAACTCAAAACATTGTTCCCTGGTAGGTATCAATAGTGTCCTCTGCTATTTGTACCCCTCATACTCCTCGGTAAACCTTTGAAAAAACATCTCCATGAATGCATGCCGCTCTTCGGCCATGCGTCGGCCTTCTGCTGTGAGCATGCGGTCTTTGATCCTGGAAAGTTTTAGCTTGTACTCCCGATACCCTGTGTCTTCCTCGCTGTACGGTTCCGTATCCTCCGGCTGGATGTAAGGGTTGTGCAGCTTTGCCCCTACCTCTCCTGCAAAGAGGAAGGCCCTGGCAATGCCCACGGCACCAATAGCATCCAGTTTGTCGGCATCAAAGAGTACGTTTGCCTCCAGGCTCTCTGGCTGGTGGTCTCCACGGAACCTGTGAGATCGAATGCAGTGGATGATATTCGCCTTTTGCTCATCAGAGATCGGGTATTCTGCCAATAGATTACGGGCTATCTCCGCTCCTTTTTCCGCGTGGCAAACAGCACCCTTTGATACATCTTCATAGGACCTTCCCGTATCATGAAGGTAGGCGGCAATCGCCAATGCCTCCAAATCTGCCCCCTCGACCCGGCCAATATGCATACACAGGTTGTACACCCGCTGGGTGTGATCCCAGTCATGGCTGCCACGGGCGTTGGAAAAACATCTGACGGCAAAATCCCTGATGTCCTCAATGCTGGGCATAGTCAGATTACTATCACCAGAGGTGGGCTGTTTAATTCCTCGTGAAAGGTACCATTATTCAAGTGAACTAAAGTGCCTAAAGTGAAGGAACTGAATCTAGACCACATCGCACATCAGGCCCTTAAGATCGCGCATCATGTTTCGCTTGCCTCTAACTTTAGGCATTTTAGGCACTTTAGCTCACTTTAGGCACTCTTCGGAGCCCTTCGGTATCAGGCATGGCCAGCGGCTCCCGTAAGTAGCCTTACGTCGATCCCCATGAGTCTGGCGGCCGCCTCCCATCGCTTATCCACGGGGGTTTCAAACAGCACGGTTTCACTGGCAGGACAGGTCAGCCAGGCATTGGCCATGATTTCGGATTCCAACTGGCCGGGACCCCACCCCGCACATCCCAGGGTGATAATAAAAGATTCGGGCCCTTCTCCTTTGGCAAGTCTCTCCAAAAGGTCCTTTGAATTGCTCAGCGCAAGGGAGTGGGTCACCGGACGGCACGCTGCCCAGCCAAACGGAGGGCCGTGCACTACAAAGATTTGGCCCGGGTGCACAGGCCCTCCAAGGTGAACGGGAAGGGAATCCACCTCCGGAACAGATTCCAGATTTAACTCCTTAAGCACAGCCTCCATGGTCAATTGCGGATGGACACGGTTAATCACCAACCCCACGGCCCCCTCTGCATTGTGTTCACAGATACAGGTCACGGTCTGGGAAAAATTCGGATCGGCAAGGCTGGGCATGGCAATTAGGAATTGTCCTCTAAGAGATCCCTGGAATTCCTTTTCTTGACTCATTTGTCCTCCAGGAGTTGTTTTCTCAAAATAACGTCAAAAGATAAGGTCTTTTTTAGCAGGATGCATTTACAAAAAACTCTCTTCAAGTCCCGCCCGACTTCGCCTGGACGTGCCCGACAATGCCAGTCTTTGGCAGGCGTGCGAAGTCCTGGCGGGCGGGCCTCAACTTTAGCTCACTTTAGACATTTTAGGCACTTTAGCTCACTTTTTCAATATTTCTACTTCAGGAACTCCCCGTTGTCAACAATGCCAGCCTTTTGACGGCTGGGATTTTTCAAAGACCTCTTGCGATCTTTCCGTGGCATTGTAGCACGTAAGTCCGAAGACCTGATGTCTCTTTCTTAATGCACGTCAAGGATTTGCTTCAATCGCCGGGCATTTTTTACCGCATATCCACCAAAATCATTGTCAAAATAGAGGTAGGTCTCCTTGTTCCATTTTTTGATCTTTTTGGCCCAGAGCTGGAGTTCTTTTTCTGAATAGTCAGATGCATAAAGCTTTTCGGAACCGTGGAGGCGGATATAAACAAAATCACCGGTGACCGCCTCATGGTAGGGATAGCGGCCTGCGGTATCTGCAATACAGAAGGCCGTGTTATGCTCTTGCAGGATGGCAAAGAGCCGATCATTGATCCAGGAAGGATGTCGGACCTCTAAAGCATGACGCACGGCCGGGTTTAAGGATTGACAAAAATGCCTGAATGTCTCTTCATCAAAAGAAAGGCTTGGTGGCAACTGAAAAAGAACCGGCCCCAATTTTTCCTTTAGGCCAGAGGCGGCCTCATAAAATCGTTCCAATGGCTCACGTGGCTCTTTTAACCGTTTGGTGTGGGTTATGTATTTGTTCGCTTTTACCGCCCAGAGAAAATCATCTGGCGTCCTGAACCTCCAGTTCTCAAAAGTCTTGGGCTTGGGGAGCCGGTAAAAGGTAGCATTGAGCTCAACCGTATCAAAGTGCTCGGCATAGAATTCCAACCATTTTGATTGACGGCAATCCTGGGGATAGAATAGTTCTTTCCAGTGCGGGTAGCTCCAGCCTGAAGTACCGATTCTTATCTCAGGTGTCATAAAAGAAGCGGTTTGCCTTGTCCCGAAGGGTTGGGGTTTTTGAGGGAAGTTGTTTAGAAGGCCCTGAAAAAGAGCGTATCCGTTGAAGAAGCTAACCCTTTAACATGGCTTGAAGCTTTTTTTTCTCTTCCAACTCAACGCCACTCTCGTCAATGGCTCCTTGTTCCTCAAGATAGAGTAACAACAGCTTTACGGCGCGTTCGTGGTCGCTGAACACGTGGGCTATGTTTCCAAGACTATACCGACTGACCTCTTCGTCTATAAAGCGGTCTATCCATTGTTCCATGGGCTTACTTTCTTTTGGCGAGTAGTCCCCAAGGACAATAGGCTTCTTATAAGCAAAGCGAATCTGTGCTAACAGGGTCTCTTTCTTTTCATCTGCCACAGTCTTTGCGCTCCTTTCAATTCTTGCCATTGCTCAGAGCATCAATTATTTATAACCGTTCACCGCAGAGACCGCAGAGTTCGCAGAGAGACTATTCTGTTAAACCAAGAACTAAGCTGCGTATGCCATTCTTGAGCACTTTGACATTGAAATGGTTTCGGCCATTTTCTCACCGCAGAGACCGCAGAGGACGCAGAGATAACCGTTGTTTTTCTAAAAAGGTTCTCTGCGATCTCTGCGTTCTCTGCGGTAAGAGTTTTAAAATTGATGCAGACTGGGACCGATCTCCCGATGGACTGCCATCGCCGCTCCGATGACGTCTTGTGTCACCATATCTACTTTCTTTTTCATCTGTGGGTTCTGTGCGTTCTCTGGGGTCAACGACTACAATTATTTTTTATACACCATATACCAGAGGGGGTCAACTGCTCGCAACTTTGGATGACCACCCCTTCAGTTTGACACACTTTCCTTTTTACTGTAAACGTTCATGGGTAACTTCTCAAAAAGTTCGGGTAAGACCATTTCTCGTAGGGGCGGGTTTATCCCGCCCGTAAGAGCTTTGTGCCGCAATGAACACAGGCGGGATAAACCCCTGGCCCAGACCGGGTTTTTATATGGCACCGATTATTATTCTCGTGTCGCGCCAGGGCGGGCCGCCCCTACGTTAAGAATATGCGGGTTTGGGCACGGGCATCGCATTGAGATCCATAGCGCTTACATTGAAGCCGTCCCGGACTCATTGAGAAGTTACCGTTTATGGGTTTAAGATATTGCGGGTCATCGCGGATTAGTGAGAAAATGGTCCAATCTGTGTGTGGGAGCGGCATTCCCTGGCCCAGACCCTGGCCCAGACCGGGATTATAGGCTTAATAGATTAATTCAAGCACGTCGCGCCAGGGCGGGCCTGGATGATTAATCGGATAAGCCCGTTGGACCCTGTCGCGCCAGGGCGGGCTTGCCGCGACTGTCGCGGCTGAAAAGCCGCTCCCACGCAAAAAAAGAATTATCACGAAAGCACGTAATGTTCTCAAGGCGAACGTCGCAAAGATTGCCTGCCCTGGCGCTGTATGTTCCAATCAGTCTACTAAGCCTGTAAGCCAGGTCTGGGCCAGGGAAAACACGAAAAAGGGGAAGTCTCTGGATGGACACCAACCCGACCTGCCCGCCATTGCCGTGTGTGAAAATTCCAGTTCCCTTGCGACCCAGGCGTTGGCAGGCGGGTTCTCAGGTTTTATTTCGTGTTTTCGTACTTTCGTGTTTTCGTGATTAGTTTTGTATAGTTTCTTAACCGCACAGGTGGAAAGATTTCAACCTGTGCGGTTAGGCCTTATTCCGAAATTCCATGCAGATGTGGATGATTTCATGAGATATGAAATGGAGCGCGTGGACACGAAGTTCAGCATTGGATGGTTCGCCTGCGTGCCCGGTGAGGACCTGGATTTTGAAGGGGCGCTGGAATACGTCCAGGAACACCCATACGATGATTTTATGCATAAGTACTTGCTGGACCTGACTGGAACATTCGGACCAAATCTTGTTGATCTCTTGATAAAGCAAGGAAAGGAAAATGATCCTTACTTGTTGGCATTAATGTATGAAACTTGTATTCTCAATGACAAATTGCACGCCTTAAGAGCAGGGTTCGATGGAATTGATGTCAAACAATTGGCAGAATATACACCACTTATATATATCAACTGGTTCCTGAGACAAAACCAGGGCGACAATCTTTATTGGGTAAGGCT
>DAOVEU010000390.1:0-2794 GCA_030668805.1 Desulfobacterales bacterium | reverse complement strand
CTGGAAAGCTATGAATCCAGGAATTCGCTCTAAGTATTTTAGCGGTACCAACACCTTTTTTGCCCGTTTGGCAGAAGGTATTCTGCGCTTTAGATGGGTTCTGCTGGTCATGATATTTATCGTGACTATCTTTGCCTTCTTTGAAATGCGCAATCTCAGGATGGATAACTCCAACGAGTCTTTTTTTCGTGAAGGTGATCCTGCCATGCTTCTTCTTGAAAAATTCCAGGATAACTTTGGTAATGAGGATTTTGTCTCTGTGCTTATTGAAACCAGGGATTTCTTTGAGCCGGATACCATCCGATTGATCAAAAAACTGGCCGAAGATCTGGAAGAACATGTTCCTTACGTAAAGGATATGAAGTTTCTTGGTAATGTTGAGTATGTGGAAGGTGTGGAAGGCGGGATTGAGATTTCCGACCTGATAGAGGAGATTCCCGAAACAACCAAGGAGATGAAATTGGCCAGAGAAAGGGCCATGAACGAACCTCTTTATCTGGATAATCTCATCTCCAGGGATGGCAAGACTGCTGCCATCCTTTTAGAGTGTGAGAGGTACCCCGATGAAGAGGTGAACCCACGCGAGGAGATCCCGCCAGTGATTTATAAGATTCTGACCAAACCTGAGTATGTGGATCTGGAAGTGTATCTTGTGGGGACTCCTATTGTAGATTACGAAATGAATGAGATAACCGCTAAGGAGACTTCTTTGTTCGGCCTTGTCTGCATTGTGCTACAGATGTTGATTCTGTTCTGGGTAGCCCGTGGGGTTCGGGGAGTAATTACACCCCTGTTGGTGGTAATCTTGAGCATATTCTGGACCCTTGGGTTGGTGGGTATTCTGGATTGGACCTTGAATTTGATGGCGATCATGCTGCCAACGCTTTTAATTTGTGTGGGCATCGGGGATTCCATACACATAATTTCTGAATTTCAGGATCAACAGGACCGGGGCCTTGCCCGCAGGCAAGCGATTGTAAAGGCGCTTGCTTTGGTAGGCACTCCCTGCTTGCTTACCAGTTTAACCACAGCCGCTGGTTTTTTATCCTTTTTAGGCACTACAATTAAACCAATAAGGGAAATGGGTGTCTATGCTGCTATTGGCGTGGTCGTGGCCCTGGTGATTTCCTTGATCATCGTCCCTATTATATTCTCCTTTGGCAAAGACAAGCAAAAACTTGATGAAAAAGAGATGTCTGTTACCAGGAATGACATATTTGACCGTGTATTCAATCACATCGCTTTTCTTAATCTGAAATATCCCGGGACAATCCTGACTATCTTTATTCTGCTGACAATTATCTCCCTGTTTGGTTACTCTCTGGTTGAAGTTGAGACCAACATTGTCAAAAGTATTAGCACAGACATAAAGATCAGGCAGGCCCATGACTATGTAGATTCACACATGGGCGGGTCCATGGCGGTTGAGATAATGTTGGATACTACTAAGAAAGATGGGGTCAAGGACCTGGGGTTTCTGAAGCAAATGGAGGTTCTGCAAAACCACATAGACAAACATCTTTTAACCTGTAAGACCAGCAGTGTGATAGATACCTTAAAAAAGATGCGTCGTGCCATGCATGAAAACCGGATGGAATATTACACCCTGCCTGAAACTCAGTCTCAGGTCGCGGAACACCTCTTTCTCTATGAAACATCTGGGGGTGAGGAGTTGGATAAACAGGTAAGTTTCAATTATGATATTGCGCGGATCAATGCGCGTACAAAAAGTCTCAACACTAATGATGTTCGTACATTCATAGCCGACATAGATAGGTTCGCTAAAGAAAATCTTGATCCATCAATCAAGGTGGAATACACAGGGTTGGTACCCTGGCTTAAGGCCATGTCCGACTATGTGAGTCATGGTCAGAAGAGATGTTTCATCCTGGCCTTTCTGGCCATCACCTGCATAATGATCATCATCTTGCGCTCATTCAAGCTAAGGCTCATCAGCATGCTCCCCAACATATTCCCGGTCTTGATCAGCTTAGGGCTGGCAGGCTTTGTTGGTGTGTATATGAACGTGACTTTAATGATCATGAGCCCTATCATTATCGGGGTTGCGATAGATGATACCATTCATTTCTTTATCTGTTACAAGCGGGAGTTCAACCGTACAGGTACATATGATGGGGCGTTAAAGGCTACACTTTCCACTGTAGGGCGACCCATCATGTTTACTACTATGACCCTGGTCGTAGGGTTTTCGGTCTTTGGTCTTTCGGATATCTATACCCTAGTCCAATTCGGGTTGCTTGCAGCCTTCGCCTTCATCTGGGCACTATTGGCGGACTTCTTTCTGGCCCCGGCCATGCTGCTGCTGTTTAAGCCACTTGGCGAAGAGAAGGGTCAAGTGGTCAAGTAGTTGACTGGTCAAGTGGGAGCGGCTTCACGCGGCGCAAGCGCCTGCGCTGCACGTCAGCCGCGAAAATCGACTTGAGAATGCAAATATCAAAATAAACAATTACAAATTAAAACGAGAAGAGGTCGGAAGAATTGGTCGAGTAGTTGAGTGGTCGAGTAGTTGAGTAGTTGACTGGTCAAGTGGGAAAGAAAAAATCAAAGGTGAAGAAAATGAAAAGGATTGTCATCGGAATATGTGTTATTGTCCTTTTGCCCTGCTTGTGTTGGGCAGAAGAACTAACTGGTAGGGATATTGCCCTAAAGATGGATGCGGTGGATACGAGCATGGATTCAAAGAGAACTGCCATCATGGTGATCAACCGCAAGGGGCAGAAGCTCGTGAGAAAGATGGAGAGCTGTAATAAGAAATACGGCCCGGATGAGCGGG
>DAOVEU010000180.1:0-5108 GCA_030668805.1 Desulfobacterales bacterium | reverse complement strand
GGGAGAACAAAGGAGCCCATAGGGTCAAGATGCTTGAGGGGATTTAGAGTCAGCCTTCCGGCCCATTTGGCTGTGGGGTCTCCCAGCCGATAGGCTACCCAGCCGTGGGCCACCTCGTGAAACGTGACCGCGAAGAGCAGCGGCACGATCATGACGACCAAGTTCTTGAGTTCAAAACCTTGGAACATTGTTGATGTCCGATTAACGCGATCTCTCGCCCGCTCCCTTCGGTCGCTCGAGTCCACAGAGGCCTCAGAGAAATGAATAGTTTGACTGATTTTTTGAGAGGAAAAATCAGACAAAACTCTCGGCCACTGCCGTGGCATTTATGATCTCGGGTATGCCACCATTGATCAGCGACAGAAGCATTTGGGTCAGAGAACATCCCGTGATAGCGGGATGGCACTTTGAGCTGAATCCTCCTCTCAAGGATTCAGCTTAAAAACTCCGAGCCTCCGCGGACTCTGTGAGAGATAAGAACAAGGGATAGTTATTGATTTTACACCTTCCAATTTTTCCGCACAAATTCTACCTCATCAAGCAGCGTCTTGACCTCGCCGTTTAAGCGTGCATCAAGAAGGCTATCCAGGATCTCCCGGTAGATGGGGCCGGGTTTAAAGCCTATTTCCTTGAGATACTCGCCAGTTAGCAATGTTTCTGTTGATCTTAACCGGGTAATGTAATCGGAAATGGCTCGCTTGATCGAATTGCGAGTGGTACATGCCATTATATAGAGCAGGGACTCAATGTGGAACGGGTGAAGCTTTCTGTAAAGGTCGCTGTTTTTGAGTATTTGTAAAGATACCATCCATTTCAGGCACGCCTCTGCCTTTGTCTTTTCATCGATCAAGACTTTCCGATGCCGCGGGGTAAGCTGGAGGCGGTCACACAAGGCCCCTGCGTCGCCTTGATCAAAGGACCTTATAAGGGCCAGAAGGTAGACGATCCACTCTCGACATGGTTCTTCTAAAAAAAGCAGGTGGTGCCATGTAAGGACCTTTTCAACTGAATGGAGGAGTGCTTCCAGGGCCGAGTCATAAACGATTTTCGGATGTATCACTTTCAGGAGGTTGTATTCGTTGAGGCGCCGCAGGGCCATGGCAGGCTTCTCTTCCTCTAAGATCTGGCGAAGTTCGGAAAATAGCCGTCGTCCGCTCAGCTCCCTGAAGAAGTCCATTCTAACAGCATTTTCGATCAGTGCTGACGTCAGTTTTCCTATCCTGAAACCGAACCTCTGCTCAAACCGAACGGCCCTGAAAACCCGTGTGGGATCTTCCACAAAGCTAAGATTGTGCAAGACGCGGATCACTTTTCGCTTCAGATCTTTCTGTGCTCTGAAGAAATCGATCAGGGTGCCGAATCTGCCGGGATTGAGTCCTATGGCCAGAGTATTGATCGTAAAATCTCTTCGATACAGGTCGAGCTTTATGGAGCCCGTTTCTACCGTAGGAAGCGCCCCGGGTGACTCGTAATATTCAAGCCGTGCCGTGGCTACATCGATCTTTCGACCGTTCGAAAGAATCACCACAGCGGTTCCGAACTTCTCGTGAGCGCGGACCCGACCGCCAAGGGAGGCAGTTAGGGCCTTGGCAAACTCGATGCCGTCACCTTCAATGACCACGTCCATGTCAAGGTTCTCCTGGTACAGAAAGATGTCCCTGACAAAACCGCCCACGGCATATGCATTGTACCCAAGGGAGTCGGCAATTCTTCCAACGGCCATCAGGAGTTCTATGATCTCTTCTGGAAGGCGCTCTCTGAGGAATTTGGCCATCCTTCTTTCGCGGACATGGGTCTTCCATTCCTTGCCGTCTACTGTAGATTCAGGAATGCGCGTGGGTTCGGTTACAAGGATATTGAGCAGGTCGGTTCTTGTAATAATGCCTACCACATGGCCATTTTCCACCACAGGAAGTAAGCGCTGTTTATTGCCTATGATCTTTTCCTGGATTTCCGAAAGCGTTGCATCAGGACTTACGGTGTCGATATTGATTGTCATGTATTCGCGCACGGGCACGTCTTCGAGTTTATGATGGATGGCTTTTTCTATAACCTGACGGGAGATAGTGCCGAGAAGGTTATCCGATTCCAGTACAACAAGGACATTCACGTTATAACGAGTAAGGAGATCGTGGGCTTCCTTTAAAGTCACGGCCGGTTCCACGTGTATGGCAGGGGCGGACACCAGGTCTCTCGCTGACCGCCCAGGATTGATGAATTGGTTCAAGAGACCAAAGAGTTTCTCTTCAACCTGGATCAGGGTCTGTCCTCTAATGGTAGCTGAGGCCGCTGAGGGATGGCCACCGCCGCCAAAAGCCATGGCAATTTTCCCAACGTCTACCTCCGGGAGGCGGCTGCGAGCAATCATGTATACTCGATTCTCCATGCTGGCCAAGGCAAAGATGACATCCAGATTCTGGATATCCCTTAGTTTGTGTATCAAGAGAGCAAAATCTGCTACGTAGGTATCACAAGACACACTGGTGACAGCTACGTCAACACCATTTACGGTGCGGTGGGTGATCCCTTCAATCATGTCGTTTAAGAGACTGACCTGTTCCGGCGTTATTTCCCGGGTGATGATGTCTGAGACCATATTTAGGTTGGCCCCTTTGGAGAGGAGGTAGGCCGCAGCAAGGTAATCGTCCTCTGTCGTGGATGTGAATGTGAAGGAACCTGTGTCTTCGTACAGACCCAGAGCCATGATAGTGGCTTCCTCGGGAGTAATGGGGATTTTTTTGCGACGCAGGATCTTTGTCAGAACGGTGACCGTCGCACCGGTTATCTGAGTCACCTCGACGCTGCCGGACAGGTCATCGGGCATTGGGGGATGATGGTCATATATGTGTACTTCCAGACCGGGGCGGTGAACAATACTGGCAAACTTGCCAATACGTGTTGCCTGCCGGGTATCCACCAATATCAGCCGATCCACTGCGTTGAGGTCGATGTCCTTGATCTTAACAATATTGTACATGTACACCATAGATTTTACAAAAAAGTCTCTCAAATTCTTTTCCTGCGAACCCGGAAAGACCACAAGAGCATCCGGATATAGCTTTTTTGCTGCCAGCATAGAGGCAAACGCGTCAAAATCCGCATTGACGTGGGTCGTGATGACAGTGAGGCCTGATGATGACCTTCGAATGGTGTCGTCTTTTGCAGGCATATTGAACTCAGTTCACCCCACCTTTTTAGTTGTCTCGAAACACAAGCCGATAACGGCTTCCGGCTCCCGGTGCGCTATTGGGGACGTGCGCTATTGGGGACGTAGTTAACTTTTTAACTTAAGTTTACCCAACCAGCGAATATTTTCTAGCCTTTGCCAGCTTCTCGCCTCGAATTGCTGATTTGCTGACAGCCGGAACTGAAATTTTTCCACCTGTGCGGTTAAGAAACTATACAAAACTAATCACGAAAACACGAAAGTACGTAATGTTCTCAAGGCGAACGCCGCAAAACACGAAATAAAACCCGAGAACCCGCCTGCCAACGCCTGGGTCGCAAGGGAACTGGAATTTTCACACACGGCAATGGCGGGCAGGTCGGGTTGGTGTCCATCCAGAGACTCCCCCTTTTTCGTGTTTTCAATCTTTGCGGCGTTCGCCTTGAGAACATTACGTGCTTTCGTGATAATTCTTTTTTGGCGTGTTTCGCATGAAATCTGATACCTAACCGCACAGGTCCAAATTTTTAGTTTAGTGCAATGATGTAGTGGAGGGCTCCCGGAGCCTGCCCGCCATCGCGAGCTCAGGCCTGCCCGCCATTGCCATGGCTGCGTGCGATTTTCGGGCGATGACAAGCAGGCGATGGCAGGCGGGCGAGGCGGGCGGGCATCTATTCGTGATTTTCTCGGCATGCAAACCGAATAGCATACCCAATTGAGATTATCAAGTTAAATAGTTAAGAACGTCCCCCTTAGCTCCTTTAGCTATACGGACCCGTACGTACGATGGTGTGGGAGGGCCGCCTTGCGAGGGGCGGTTCTATCCCGATGGCCTATTCCAATCTCTTTCTTGCCGATCTAACTTCATATAAGGCCTGATCTTCACAAACCTGCATATGATCTGAATGCTCATTTATCATTTTTTCAAATCTCAGATTAGCCTTTATGAAGAGATTGCTACTTTCCGCCTTTAAGTAACGTGCCGACATGCGGCAATATTCAGGGTCAATGTCTATTCCTATGCTATTTCTTCCATTTCTTAAGGCGGCAACCATAGTACTGGCTGTGCCACAGAAGGGGTCCAGTATAGTATCGCCGTGAAAAGAAAACATCCTCACCAAGCGGGTTGCCAATTCAAGCGGAAAAGGCGCAGGGTGATTTCTGGTGGAAGCGCCAGGGATATTCCAGATTTGTCTAAACCAATTGCCAAAGTCCTTTTTATCTGTCTTGCTTAACTTTCTTTGCTCCTCGGTTGGTTTTCTGTAACCTCCTGGCTTTCTCTGCATTAAAATGAATTCCATGTCATTCTTTATTATGGCATTCGGTTCGTAGGGTTTTCCCAGGAATTTTGACCCATTTTCAACTTCAAAACTAGCGTTGGCTATTTTATGCCAAATAATGGGGTTCAAATTATCAAAACCAATTTTACGACATAAAACACAGATGTCGGCATGCAACGGGAAAACAAGATGACGACCAAATTTGCGACGTGAAACGCAGACATCACCTACTACGCATACAAGTCTTCCGCCAGGCACTAGAACACGAAATACTCCACGCCACACTCTTTCAAGTTCGGCCAGAAAGGCTTCGTAATCGTCAATATGCCCTAGTTGGTCCGGATTTTCATTATAGCGTTTAAGGTTCCAATATGGAGGTGACGTTACGACTAGATGAATAGACTCATCTCCCAAGAAAGACAAATCTCTTGCATCTCCGTTAATTAAAACGTCTCGGAATTTCTACAACTTATTGAATGTACAGGCTTTTTTGAGGCTTGGATTTTTGCCTCATGCCGGAATGATGGAATGATGGAATATTGGAATGTTGGTTTTTAACGGAAGCATGTCATTTGTAGACTTCCCTGTCAACAGTGGTTTTGCTAATTCAGCCGTCGTAGCTAAAGCTACTTTGGCGAAGTCGGCTAACCCAATGACCCATT
>DAOVEU010000022.1:0-11138 GCA_030668805.1 Desulfobacterales bacterium | reverse complement strand
ATTGAGCAGGAAGATGGCCCGGATGTATTCGTTCATCATTCAGGGATCAACTCAACGGGTTTCAAATCTCTCAATGAAGGCGACAGAGTAACCTTTGATGTCGAGCAGGGCCAAAAAGGTCCTGCTGCAGCGAACGTAACTGTGGTTTAGGTTGGTTTTCGAACCCGAAACAGGGCATTCCATCGATTCAGATGGAGCGCCCTTTCTTATTTTGATCAATGGGTGAATTTTAGCGAATGGCAAATCGAATGCAACGCTTAGATGAGGGAGAAAAATATCAATGAGCGAAATTGGATTTGAAGTCGGCAACACCTATGAAAACGAGAAGGGTATCTATGAGGTGCTTTCCATAGATGAGCGCAGTGATACGATGGTCATTAAGTGGGAAAGCGGCGAGGAAGCCACAACGGCCATTGACCTTCAAAGGCGTATCATTGAACGAATACGATATGAGCGTGAGGCAGCCAGCGCTGAGAATAGGCCAAAGCGACGTAAGGTGCCTTCCACTCGCGGCGCCAAGTTTGACGGATTTAGGAAAACTGATTTCTCTGGAGGTGTTGCCGGTACAACTTGGAGAACGCAAAAGGCGCTTGGCGGTGCAGTCACCACGCTGTTGAACTCAGATAGTCCGCAGATCAACTCGTGGGCCGTGTCTCGAATGCCTGAAGTACATTGGATGGATGCCACACGTCGTGGGCGAGACGACAACCGGCTTCAGGCCAAGCTCTTTGTTAGACTGGACAAAGACTATCTGTACTACGGATTCTATGTAGAGCGTTCCAACGAGAAATCCCAGGTCAAGGACGACTGGAATGGCTTCGTTGAATGGCTCAGCGATGTCAAGAATGAATCGCGGCTGAAAAAAATCGTAGCCGAGTATGACCTGCGTATCTACGATATGAAAGATGATGCAAGGCCCTTTGATGGACAAGTAAAGGTTGGTGACGGAAGCTGGCGACTGGGGAATGGTGGAGACGCAAAAGATGTTGAGTCGTTAGCGAGCTTTCTGAAGCAGCTGCCGGATACCACCCGCGTTGATCTTCAAATCGCAAAAATCACTGGTAAAAGTGATACAATAGCCCGAGGTGATAAGATAGCCGGAGATATTTCCGGCCTATTTGATATCTTAATGCCTCTGTATAAGGCTTCTGTTACATGCGAACCCGTAGAATGATGCTATGTTGTCCCTGGATGAGGTTCTTTGTGATCATTTGGGGATTCCGTACCTTGGTAGCCACCCTCTGGATATTAGGTATTCCAGGTTATAGTATTGAAAAAGAAATGCCAACTAATGGCATCAAAAGTATTCGCGCTTTACGTGGCATAGTCTCCTTCTATAGAAAGTTATAAAACAATAGACGTCCCCCAAAGGGCCCACAATTCGTTTCAGATCCTGACGCCTCTATATGAGACGCTTACATAATGGTGCTCCCATCATCCCATATGGCGCTCCCATCATGCCATACGAACCACGGCGGCTTCCCCCACGTTTCTGTACCGGTCAGGCATGCAAGTAAGAATGATTATCTGGCATGCTTGACCGGCTTTGGCGAGAACTGCCCCCATCAACTTGAGCCGTTCCGGATCTGTGTAACCGAGAGCATCATCAAGGATGAGAGGAGCCCCCCCTCCATCCTTGCCAACGATCATGGCACAAGCGAGGCGAGCTATCAGCGAAAGCTGTTCTCTGGTTCCCCCGCTCAAGGAATCGAATGAAACGGTTGCCCCGCCCAGGGTCCTGCTGGTGATCACCAGGTCTTCACTAACCTCCACTTCAAAAGTGTCGTTGAATAAAAGACGGCCGAGCTGTTCGATCTTCTCCCGGAGAGGGGCTACATACGCGCGGCGGGCCTTGTCACGTTCGTCCTTCATGGTTTCAAATAGAAGTCTCGCGGCGGATGCCCTCCGAACCAACGCTGCACTTTCTCGTCTGACGTGTTCCAGGCGGCTTTCAGCAGCATGGAGCTGCTCGTGAAGTCCGTCCTCACCTAATACCTTGAGACGCGTTTGCACTTCAGTGAGCCCGGTCTGGGCATTCTTGCGCTTTTTCTGGACCGTTTGCAGCGAACCCTTTGCTGTTTCCATCAATGTCTTGACTTTTTCAGGCCCTTTTATCTTAAGGGCATTCTCGGCATCACGGAAGCTTCCTTCCTGGAAACGAACTTCCTTGGTAGATTTATCTAGTTTTTCTTTTAGCTCATCATCCGGGATACGAGCCCTTGCCCGGCTGAGCTCCTCCTCGCCTTGCTTGAGGTCAGCCGCTTTCAGGTCGAGTTGAATACGCGTTTCACGACTGCTTTCCCGCAACCTATCGCGGACCTCGCGGGCAGAATTCAAAGTATCACGAGCTATTTCCCATTCCCGGCCGGCCTCGTAGAGAGACTTCTCAGCCTTACGGAGTTCCTCCTGTGCAGATTCCAGATCAAAACAAAGCGGAGGGGTTGATACGCGTTCGCCCGGATAGACGGGAATACTTTTTCCCAAACCGATGACTTTTCTCTCAAGTTGCTCATAAGTAAGATCCCGAAGATTGTCCCGTTCTGTTTGATCTCTGTTTTTGATATGTCTGAGGGCCTCCTGACGTTCTTCAAAGGCATTTCTCGCCTCGTCCGGGTCGGCTCTGACCCCAGCAACAGTACAGGCGCTTGTAAGTGCTTCTTGCGCTTCTTCGAACCTTTGGGATAAATCAACGGCCCTGGCGCCGGCGGTGACTTCTATATCAAGGGTTTCGGGAATAGTTACCCGAACCCGGTCCGGTACGGAGAGGGGCTTTTCTTCGTTCTTTCCTATGGATGCCTGTTCGCCATCGATCTGTAGAGTAAGATCGGTAAGAGCCCGCAACAATAGCGAAGGAGAACCAGCTTCCTGTTGGGCACGGGCAATAATGAGGGCACGTTCAGCTTTTTGGATTTTTTTGAGACGTTTTTCGTCTACCTGGTTACTGGTCAGCAGGTCTTCAGCCACAGCGGCTTCCTCGCGGGCACGATCAATACGTTCTTTACGTTCCCCCAACTGTTCCAGGTGAAGCTTGTTGTTGAAGTAGTCAAAGTCCGCGCGACGGAGGGTCAGGAGCGTCTCGGCATCTTTTCGGCACTTCTCGGCGGAATCCGCGCTTTCTTCAGCCTTCCCCAACCCTTCCTCCGCGTTCTGCACAGCAGGACCTGATGACGCGACAGCGGCTTCAAGATTCGCGTGTTCCTTTCGCGCCTTGTTGACTCTATCGACGAGGTCCTGCCGAGATTTCTTTTCCAGCCGTGCCGCATCTTCGGACTTCCTCTCCGAATCCAGTTTTAGCCGGGCGGTCTCCAGAGCGGCTTCCAATTTCTGGATTTCATCGAGGGATTTCTGGTATCCGGAAATTTCGCTCTCAATCTCCCTTTCCTGTTTTGCAAATCGATCAAGGTCATTCTGAAGAAGAGCAACCCGGTCGATATCATCCTCCAAATTCTTGAACTGCTGTTGAAGTGATGCTACCTCATTCAGCGCATTTTCTTCGGCTCGCTGAGCAACTTGTAATTCCTTCTTTTCGTTGCCTCGTTCAGTATAATAGTGTGCGTATTCTTCCCGGATTAACTCGAAAAGGCTCTCTTCCCTTGGGTCGGTGGAATGGCCGCCGGCAGCTCTATCGAGTGCGGCTGATAAGGAAGTTTGCTTTTCCAGGTTCGCCTGTCGAAGCTCCTCCCCCTGTTGCATATTGAGCGCACGCCAGAGGTCAACGTCGATGGTTTCCCGCAATATAGCCTCGGCTCGTTCGTGCGCTTCACGGCCGGTATGGTTTTCCGGCTTTGGCTTTACGACCTTGAGCGTCGTCTCCGGCTTTTTATGGAAACGCTTGAGGTAAGTAAAAGTGTAAGGGCCACTTTCCGCCTGAAGCTCGATTTCAGTGCTAACATCCCGGTCGACTGGCTTGATCGCCTCCACGTTTCGGTGTTTGCTCGAATCGAGATACTCGAAAAGAATCTTTACAGATTCGGTGAGGCTCGTCTTTCCAGCTTCATTAGGTCCCTCGACAACGGTCAGACCCACGGGGCCAAAATGGACCTCGGCTTCTTCGATTCCCCGGTAGTTGCGCAGTCGGACACAGAGGATCTTCATTGCGCTTTCCCCGCAAGTCTGACCAGGAGAGTGAGTGCGTCGCGGGCCTTGATACCATGCGGTCCCGCATCCTGGGCATTTGACCGTAACCGTACCACAGTACGACTGGCAAAGCCGGAAAACCCAAAGTCGGCAAAGTCTGCATCCTCCGGGATCACGACCAATTCCTCAGTGCGTGTCTCAAGAGCACCCAGAATCTCGCTGATGTATACAAAAAGCTCCTCAAGCTGGTCATGAAACAAAAGCGAAAGGGTTCCGACCAACCGTAACTTGACTACGGTACGCTCCTTGTCATCAATTTCCTCCAGCCAGCGCTTAAGACTCTCTATGTCCTCCTTTGTATTCATATCAACCCGCTTACGCTCAATAAAGCGCCATGCACCTACATTCACCTCCCGCGTAGCTACTTTCTCTCTGTCGAGGTCAACTACTATTGCAAAGCCAGACTTGACCTCATTGTAATCGGTTTGTTCGGGTGACCCCGCATACCATATGCGACCAGTGTTACCCACCTGGGTGAGGGAGTGTCGATCCCCGAGAGCCAGGTAGTGAATCTTGTTCTGCGATATCGCCATCTCTGCCGCATGAAGGGAAATAGCCGCCGGATCATCGGGATTTGGAGAGATGCTGTCCACCATCCCATGGGCAACACAAACACGCACGGTATCAACGACGGATTCAAGAGGTGTGATTGCCATGGCCACGAGATCTTGCAGCGGTCGCTTCGAGGACCACGGGACCCCCACAATCTCGATGCCCTCGTCAACCTTAATGGGAATCATGTCCTCTATTACATGGACATGAGGCGGTTTCCGCTCCAGGAAGGTTGAGGAACGGTAGACGGATGCTGCGTTAAGCGGATCATGGTTTCCCGGAAGCAGGTAGACCGGAATCAATACATCCTTCAAAGCCTCGAGGGCACGAAAAACCGTCTTCCGATCAATCAGGTTCGACTCAAATACATCCCCACAAACCACCATGAACCGGCAATCTTCTTCTTTGGCAATGCTTCCAAGTTTACGTATGGCATCGAATCGGGATTGGGCAAATCTTTCCTGAACCCCTTCTGAAAAAAAATGTCGGGTCATCCCCAACTGCCAATCCCCGGTATGAAGAAAGCGGGTCAATATCTGCTCCTTTTCTTAATGCTGTCCCTCATCTTAACCACAATGAAACACAGTTCTTTCTTACACCACGCCCTTTTCTTGAAATCCCTCTTCACTCGGAGAAATTCCACCCCGCCGTCTGCTATTTTTTCTCCTCGCCTCACAGACAAGCTAACCCCTGACAAGGAAAGCTTCGAACGCCTTGACAGTTCGGCCATGTTGATGCCAAGATCTCTTACCGCCCAGTAGCACAATAACGATCATTTGGAAACTGCAAAACCAAAGGGCGGCCCCATTCCACACCATAATGCTGAAAAACACATTTCTCCACATACCCGGTATAGGCGTTAAGACAGAGGAACGGTTATGGGATTCTGGCGCATGTTTCCTGAATTCAGACACTCGACTGCATATCTGGACATTGAAACAACCGGTTTGGATAGGATGTTTAACGACATCACGGCCATTGGTATCTACGATGGGCGATCTGTCATTCATTATGTCAGAGGACAGAACCTTGATGAGTCAAAAACAAATTTCACATCCCAACGGTTAGAATGAATCTGAGACTAACGCCGGGACAACCTGGGGGGATATGGGGTGCTAACACGCTTTCGGGGTAAAGCTTTCAAAAGGACATCGCAACTGCTTTTTGGATGATTCCGATTGTAGGTGTATAGCAGACATCTACCCACGAACGAAAAAGCCAAAATCAATATATCGGAGCAGTTGCGTTTCAAAAGTAAAGTACAGATTATGGAAAACCCTAATCATAAATCTTCACCCCCCTCTTTCTCGTTATATATTGGTCTATACCTATAAGCAGCTACTCCGTATCCCGAATCCTTGTCGAAAGAAGATAATATATCAATATCTTTGCCTCTCCAGTGACAACTGTTTTCGTCTATTGAAGAAGGAACTCCGTAAACCCTAAAAAATACATTGTTCAAGTTCAAATAATTAGCGTGCGACTGAAACTGTATGGTAACAAAGTAGAATCTACCCTTGTAGAAGGAATATAATATTTTTTTAACTTCTGTTTTTCCTATACTCATCTTATCCTCAATCCGCCTGTAAACATCTGAGGCCTGCGATCTTTCGACAAATATCATCCCATCTAAATCCTTGATATTCATTCCCCATGTTATTCCCCTGAAACCATCTGGCTCGTTTTCAAAAGCCGGAGCATAGCCCGCAAGGAACAACGACAAAACCACCAAGATCGAAACGACCAATAAGGATGAGTGATTTTTCTCTTTAAACAGTTTCATCTTTGCCACCTTTGTTTTTCGATTTCCTCCTATTACTATTGCAACTGGTAACATAACAGCTTAGCTATATTTACGCCGATTGAATGACCCGCCGCAAGTGGACGGGGTGTAGAAAACCATAGTAAAGACATCCGACAGCTATGGCTGAAGTCAAGTCAAACCATATTTCCCAACAATAAGTTCCTTTATAGTGTCTTCCTGAGCCTCAATATCTGTGAGAGTTCTGCATGATTTGAGTTTGCTTATTTCAATTGAAATCGGGTCCATTCTATCTAACTCAAGCCAGTCTTTTATGAACTGGTATTTTCGGATTCGTAACTGGTTGTCCGAGACATGTTGATTGTAATCCCAGATCCTGCCACTACGTTCGAATGCCTCGAAAAACTGATGGGTGTATATATCAGGGTTTATGTGGAGAAAGTCAGCTCCTCTTTTCCAGCCCTCGGGCATTCTGTAGTTGAAAACAATATCATGTGTTTTGCAGGATATTAACTGATGGGCTATAACGTTGCGCATATTGTGAATGTCCGCGGAAATCAAAGAGAATTTTGTATCAGTCGTCGATCCATCCACAAAGTTCTTCAGATAAAACTCTGTGCATTCTCTTCCATATTTACCGAAGAGTTTTTGTCCAATAGTCTGAATAACCGCATGAGTACCAAGAAAGATTAGTCGATCAAGTTTGCGTTCTTTGGCTACTCGGAGATCAGGAAGGATAAAATTAGATATCGAATTTAGGAGAGTCAGCGGAATTTCGTGAACACCTTCCGTTGTAAAACGTTTTAGGCGTGTCTCGAAAGATTCCATCAAATATCACCAATGACAGATTCTATCACCACTTAAAACGATACTTCCAAATCAAACTTAGCGTCTGGTATTATACTGCATCGGCTTCGTCTGAGTCGAATTCTGGAAAAAATCTCCCAGAATCAACAGCCTAGCTCAAATTGCAGATCGCTTGCCACGATCTATGATCGCCCACCGGACGATTTTTTCATAGATTTGTAATGGATATCACAAATTCTGTCAAGCTGTGGGGCCAGATTTCGGTCAACTGACAGCCTGGATAAGAGTTTTCATAGCAAATTGTCAACTCAGAGCTGAATGCGACATGTTCCGCATATACAACATGTAGGCGCTTCGTCTCTCACTTTTTCACTCACGGGGCAGTTTAGCCATGGTGAACTAAAACCCTAAGGTCCGCATGAAAGGCCACGACAGTGTCGCGGTAGGCTGTTTGCAGAAAACGTCAAGTACCGTGGTCTAACGCCACAGCTGTATTTGTCTTGCTATACGATTGGGGGCCTTACCGGCTGTAATCCGTGTACTGCTTCGGCAGATAGGGAGCCTGTCCCAAAGTGGGCAATTGATGCCATTTAGCGTCCCAAACAGGACTTGAACCGCTCTTGCTGGGGTAAAGGCGTTATAGAAAATACATTCAAGCAGGTGAAGGTTGGGGTCGTTTCATTATGATAGCAATAAGACCATACTCAGAGCTGTCCAGCCCATCTATGGGGTGTTCGATGTCCACAAACTCCCCTAATTTGCTTGTCCAGAGCCCGGAGGTCACTTGCCTTGCGGCATGGGTTGGTTTTTCCTTGGAATCAACATAGATGGCGATTTTCTCGAAACCGCTTTCATATTCAGCATCTTGGCAAAGGGTGAAATCCAAGGTTTCAAATGCCCTTATAAACGCTTCGATGGTTTCCGTCCGTGGTACTCCAGAGGGCCAGAAATACAGATTTAGCGCATCAGGCCACCACCACCTGTCAGTAATGCCCGCCGCCCAAGCGATACAATTATACTCTATCTCTGCAGGACTCGTAACCGAATAGCCGCCTTTTTTCAATTTGGGAAAAGATTCCTCGATGATTTTTTTGATCACTCTAATAGGTATCCGTGTTCCCTTCCCCAGCGAAGCCACGATTCTGTCATTCGCCTCATATGGCCCTTATCTTCTGGCAAAGTGGGATCTGTACCAGTGATTGACTTTAGGGCCCAAAACCAGTGGCCGGGTTCTCTCTCCATTTCAGCCAAGATCAAGGGGACAGCCGTTAGTCCCATCCCAATGATCTGCTGATAGGCCGGATGCATGGCTATCTCGGTTATAGACGACAAAAGAACAGTCTCGGCCTTCCATTTATCTTTAAGCATCAAGAATTTGATGCTAGGATCAGCCTCTTGCCTCGAAACTGGCACAAAGAAATGATTAATTGTCTCTCGAAACCCACTGTGTATTACCTTGGATGCTTTACCCAGCCCCCTGTCCTGTTCGAGCAACGCCCGTGCACTCATAGCATTTATAGCTTGTGCCCTACCTATCCTTGACTCTGTCAGAACCGCATAGCTCATTCAAAAAGCTCCTTTGCCTTGTCGGTGGTGGTGTTAAAAAAAACGTCGTTTTTGAATATGCGAAGTTTTTCAAACTCATCCCACATCTTGGGGTTTTCACCTTCATATTCCGTTTTCTGCCATACGTCTATGTCAAGAATTAAAGGCAACTTACCGTCAGCAGTCGGCTCTTCCATTGTCTGGGTAATTACTGCGACGGCCCCTATGTCATCGTTTGGAATCACGAGCCGCATGAAGAAATGGGCCACCCCTTGCGGAAGTTCAGGAGCAACCTCAGGGCTGGTTAAAATGTATTCCTTGAAATCCTTCATGGGCAAAGGGACTTCTATGCGGTTTATATACCTCAACGCAATTCGTGTAACTTTGGTTGGATTGGCTATTTTGAAATAGAGAGCCCAAAGTTCGCGAGCTTCGGAGCAGAACGACTCCCAGTTCTCGTAAGGCTTGAGCTTGTTGAAAGTGAAACCATCCAACCTGGCTTGGACTATTTTCTTTTCCTTGGGAGACTCAAAAAGGTAACCGTCAGATCCGCTGGCAGATACACGCGCACTGGGTTCTGGTGCCAAGTGAAGAGCACTCATGAGGAATTTCCGTTCCTTTCTCCCAGGGAAACGGTCTTTTATGTGGTCTTGGAATACTTTCAAATCGGCAAGTGCTCTTTTTTCGGGCAGCTTAACGCGGATGTCCAGAAGGGCTTCAGTAATCGGCGCATTTGGAAAAACTGTATAGTCAGGCAAGGTTATATCCTCACAAAGAAGCTTTCTTGTCTGAAAATTATGATATCAGAATCACATCGAAACCTCAATATTTCTTTCAACTTGACCCCGCTTTTCAGATCTCCGCCATCAGCAACTTAGCAGCAACCCTTTTGACCTTTCTCACGACATTGCGGGTGTCGAAATTGTTAACAGCCTTACTCTGGCGTTCATGGGCATTAGGGATTTCGGGTAAGTAGGGATTAAGTTGAGAATATACTTAGTAATTTGGGTTGGTATCTATCACAAAAGAGCGGCAAAGTAAAGCTTCAAACCGCAACTCTGTTACATCTGCGTGTCCTGTAACAGTAGAACATTAGACCGTGACAGATACGGCCACGCCAATTTTGGATTGCGGATTGCGGAATTAAGAACCAGAATCCGAGAATCCAAAATGAAACACAGGGAATTTCGAAAGGATTTGGGCTAAAAAAGCGATGGCGGGCGAGACACGACCTGTGTCTGAATTGTGGGAAGGCATTGATGCCGAGCGAGCAAGCCGAGCCGGTCCAGGTCGAATACACCCGAAGCCAACCGGGACGTCTCCTAACTGCTATGACCTAAATTTCAGCCTTAAACTCGAGCTTCTGATCTCCGAACATAGGTTCTATGATTTTATGGGCGCCAACGGGGATGTTCATAAATAAATGTGGCCTATTGGGGACGCAGTTAACTTTTTAACTTATGTTTACCCAACCAGCGAATATTTTCTATCCTTTGCCAGCTTCTCGCCTCGCATTGCTGATTTGCTGACAGCCGGAACTAAAATTTTTAGTTTGCGGGCAAGAGATGACATGGTGATTCCCAGCTCTCTTAGCGCCCAGTAGCATAAAAGGCTGCGGGCTTCGACAATGTGGCGATACCTTCATCAGCATAATGTGAGTCCCTCTCCAAATTCTTTTTAAATGGGGACATTCATTCAACACTCAAGGACATAACAGTCACGTGATCTTTTCCATCAATTTCCTGAATATGAGCGTTTACGATTTGAACCCTCACCTCGGGATACAGGTTCTCCTTTTGTTTTATGAGTAATCTGAGGTCTTCCTCGACATCGCGAAGATCCTGTTTGCTGTGCGTTGGATTTAGCTTTCGATATTTTTTCATGTACTTCTTTATCGCTCGCTTCCTGCCTTCTTCATCAAGACACGCGATGTTCCATGCGCTCACAGCACCATTGAGATATTCTTGTTTCTCTTCAATATTCTCGCCCATGGCAACATAGTCACCCGCGAAGCCCTCCGGGGCGTAGGCTCTACGGGCCGGAGGCCGCGTTACATAAAATCGCAAAGCGATTTTATAACTTGTCCTTTCTCCTGTGGAAGAGATGACCACTCCTTTTGCTCTTTCTCTCCTTTTCCACTTTCTGTCATTACCGCGAGACGTTACATGGCAAAAAGCTCCTTCGTATTCAATGGGTAGGCGTCTTGCCATAGTCAGACTTTTTCTAATCTAAGAGTGCGCCAATTAAAATGTCCCATGTCAAGGGCTGACCCCACTTTCGACAATTTCGACCCAGTCAGGTTGATCCTGTTGTTAGGTTTCCCCATTTGTTTATC
>DAOVEU010000257.1:0-3951 GCA_030668805.1 Desulfobacterales bacterium | reverse complement strand
GGTGTCAGGTGTCAGGTGTCAGGTGTCAGGTGTCAGGTGTCAGGTGTCAAGAGCGAGAAACGCAAGATCTGTACTGTTCTCAAGGCGTAAGCCGCAAACCTGAACACTGAAACCAGGCACCAGGTGTCAGGTGTCAGGTGTCAGATGTCAGAAACTGAAAAAGCAAGACCTGAAACCTGAACACTGAAACCTGAACACTGGTCAATAGGTGTAAACTACTTTTTGGCTTCTGTGAAGGATGCCATTTTTTTGTATTTTAAAGTACCACTTTGAACAGTTCCGGCACAGCCTATTGTTACCTGATAGCTGAGCAATCTGTCAACACACACACGATGAATACAGAAGGATTCTCATGTCTCACCCTAATGTTTGTTATCCTAAACTCCTAACTGTTATCTTTGTAATACTTGGCCTAACCACCTTTTCGCCCGGCAAAACGTGCTCTGCTGGTTTTCCTCGAGAAAACGCGGTCGTCAAAGCGGTGAGGAAGGTGAATCCTGCTGTGGTTAATATCAACAGCGAATATGAGGTGAGAGAGCGCTCCAACCCCTTCTTTGATTTTGGCCTTGATCCCTTCTTTGATTCGTTTTTCAAGGACTTCTTTGAGCCGCATTATCAACGTCGCTACAAGGGTAATAGCCTTGGCTCCGGCGTGATCATAGACAAAAGGCGGGGCTATATCCTGACCAATGAACACGTGATCGCCAGGAGTACAAAGATCAAGGTTGTATTACAAGATGAGCGGGAGTTTGAGGCCGAGCTTGTGGGGGCAGCCCCGGATTTTGACCTCGCAGTTCTCAAGATAGCGTCCGGGGAGCCGTTACCAGCCATTGAGATGGGCAATTCTGATGATCTCATGATCGGAGAGACAGTGATCGCTATTGGCAATCCCTTCGGGTTCTCCCAAACAGTAACCACGGGGGTTATCAGCGCCTTGAACAGAGCTGTTCAGACTGAAGACCGGATATATCGAGATTTCATTCAGACCGACGCCTCCATCAATCCTGGCAACAGCGGAGGCCCCCTCCTGAATATCAATGGCGACCTCATTGGCATCAATACAGCCATCTATTCAAAGGCACAGGGGATTGGTTTTGCCATACCCATCAATAAGGCGAGGCGGGTCATCGATGATCTCATCAAGTATGGTGAGGTACACATCGCGTGGCTTGGGTTGTTTGTTCAGGATCTTGACCCGAGGTTGGCGCGCTATTACAAAGTTCCAGAGGGACAAGGTGTGCTGATATCCGATATGACAGACCGCAGCCCAGCCCAAAAAGCAGGTCTGCAACCGGGTGATGTGGTCACCGCCATAGGAGGAAGGGGTGTGACCTCCAAGGAGATTTACCACGCCATCATCAGGGATTTTACTGCCGGAGACGTCATTCCGCTGGAGGTGTGGAGAGATCGTACCGCTCACGTTATGCAGGTTCATTCCCTCACATTCCCCGAAGCCCTGGCTGAAGAGTGGGCTTATAAGTCTCTTGGAGTGCGAGTGCAGGAGCTCTCCGCTGTCCACCGCCTCAGGTTTAGGATACCGGCAAAACACGGAGTTATGGTGACCGAGCTGCGACCCGGTTCCTACCTTGACCGCATAGGCGCACGTCCTGGCGATGTTATCCGTAAGATCAATGAAGTCGTGGTAAAGACGCTGGGTGACTTCAAAAAGGCGGTGATCAAATGTCGGCAAAAAGAATCGGCAGTCCTGTTGATACAGCGGCGGAATCAACAGTACTATGTGACGGTAAAGATTGAAGCATCACATTGACGGCTTCGTAAAAAGTCCATCTGCGGCGTTGTGCTTCATCCCCGCCCTGTTAAATGAAGGCACCCATCTCAAAAGGTGTTGGATGGCAAGGTCTCTTGGAAACACTCACAACAAATGGGACAACTATTTAACAGGGTAAATCATTGCGACGTACTATAAGTACGCCTCATTCCTCAAGATTCGCACGCCTTGCATATGAACTTTTTACTTTGCCGTCGATGTGATGACTTTTTACGAAGTCACCAACATTGGCGATTGATGATTGTCCTATTTTTGTTTTTCTTTAATCATCAATCGACAATCAAAAATCCTCAATCTACTGTGGTAGCGCTAAGACAATGCTAATCTCGCAAGCCCCTCATACGCATGCAAAAGGTGGCATCAGCCCGCGATACAAGAGCACACCTCGCAAGAAATTTCATCCCCTGATCCGCAAGAAATTACTTGTCCTCTTACTTGCAGGATCATTGTTGTTGTGTGCCTGCGGCAAAAACAAGGCGCTGGAAAGAATCCGGAAATCGGGCACCATTACAGTGATCACTCACAACAACGCTCATTGCTATTATACATACAGGGATCAAGACATGGGTTTTGAATACGATCTCGCAAAGGCCTTTGCCGATTTTCTGGGCGTTGAACTCAAAGTGAAGGTGTCTGAATCGTGGGACCAAATGCTCCTTTCGCTGTGCAAGGGCGTAGGAGAAGTTGTGGCGGCAAGCACAACCATAATCCCTTCCAGATTGAAGGTGGCAGGCTTTTCAAACGGGTACCTCACCGTCCAGCAAATGGCCATTACCCACAAAAAGAATACGGAGATCAAAACTATTGACGACCTGGAGGGAAAAAGCACCCACGTCCGTCGAGGAACGTCTTATGAGGAAAGATTGCGAACTCTGAAGCGAACGGGCCTTGATGTAATAATCAAAGTGCGTGACGATGTCTCCACAGAAGAGCTCATACAGGGTGTCGCTGAAGGGAAGATCGAGGTGACCATAGCGGATTCCAACGTGGCCCTGTTGAATCGTCGCTATTACCCTGATATTCGTATCGCTTTTCCCATCGAAAAACCACAGTCCCTGGCCTGGGCCGTAAAAAAGGGAGAAAGGGCGCTTCTGGATAAGATCAATGAGTTCTTTGACAGGATTAAACAAGATGGCTCCCTCAAGCACATACACAACCGGTACTACGCTTACGTGGAAAGGTTCGACCATCTGGACATCAAAGAATTCCAGCGGAGGATTGAGGCGCGCCTTCCCAGGTATGAAAAGACGATCAAGAGGGCCGCCGAGGCACACGGGTTTGATTGGCGGTTGATAGCGGCTCTCATCTATCAGGAATCTCAATTCAACCCTTGGGCAAAAAGCTTTTCCGGGGTGAGGGGGCTCATGCAACTCACCCTGCCGACTGCCCGGGAAATGGGAATCAAGAGCCGCCTGGACCCCCACCAGAGCATCAAGGGCGGCGTCAGATATCTAAAAAAAATGCACGACCTGTATGACAATGCCCCTGAGCCGGACAGGACACTTATCGCTCTTGCGGCCTACAATGTTGGCAGGGGGCACGTCCTGGATGCCCGGAGGTTGGCTTCGAAAATGAATCTCGACCCCAACAGGTGGTCCTCATTGGAGAAGGCCCTGCCCCTGTTGCGCCAACGTAAGTACTACAAGAAGAGCCGCTTTGGGTATTGCCGTGGAAGCGAGCCAGTATTCCATGTCCAGAGCATACTGACCTATTACGACATTCTCAAAAGAGAGGCTATTCAATATGCGATCAAAAATGAATGGTAATAGTTCACCGCAGAGCCCCGACGCCCAGGAGGAACGCCATCTGAAACAAATTAAGTCTTGACAAAAATAAACCAGTGCGCAGAGAACGCCGAGAGAATATAAACATAGATGGGCATCCTTCATTCCTCGGTTTACGCTTTTCAAAAATGCGGGCGCCAAGAAATAAATTCTTTTGTTCGTGCTTTTTGGTGTCAGGTGTCAGGTGTCAAAAGCGAGAAACGCAAGATCTGAAACCTGAACACTGAAACCAGGCACCAGGTGTCAGGTGTCAGGTGTCAGAAACTGAAAAAGCAAGATCTGAAACCTGAACACTGAAACCTGAACACTGGTCAATAGGTGTAAACTACTTTCTGGCGAAAATGAAGGATGCCCCACTTTCCTATTGAAGATGAAATG
>DAOVEU010000121.1:0-6205 GCA_030668805.1 Desulfobacterales bacterium | reverse complement strand
CGCAGAGAACGCAGAGAGGTGAATTGTTTCCCTTACCGTCTTGAATTGAAATCATGCGAGAAGATTGACCCGATCCATAAAGCTCAACTTCTTTGCGGTGAAATATTTTCTTATGAAGGAGTAAATACATGGGGCTGTTTGACAAATTGAAAAAGAAAGTGGGACCGCGAGCGGTTGTGGTGGGTCTGGACGGGGTGCCTTACACGCTACTAAAAGATCTGAAAAATAGAGGCCGTATTCCCAACATGGCATCCATCTTTGAGAGAGGATACTTTGGGCAGATGAGTGTGTGCATCCCGGAGATTTCCTCGGTATCCTGGTCGTCTTTTATGACCGGCACCCAGTCAGGCGAGCACGGGATCTTCGGGTTTATGGACCTGCAACCCGGGACCTATAAGATGTATTTTCCCAATTTCACGCATCTCAAGGCCCCCACCCTGTGGGAGGATCTTGGTGCCAGTGGTAAGAAAACCGTGGTGATCAACATGCCGGCCACCTACCCTGCCCGCGAGATCAATGGCGCTCTCATATCTGGTTTCGTGGCCATTGACATCAATAAGGCAGTGTATCCGACTTCCATCGTCCCCCGCTTGAGTGGTCTTGACTATCGGATCGACGTGGATACAATGAAGGCCCGGCAGGACCATGATTTCTTGTTCCTCGACCTGGATGCAACACTTGAAGGCCGCGAACGGGCGGTGGATTTTCTCTGGGATGAAATCGACTGGGACCTTTTCATTGTGGTAGTCACAGGAACCGACCGTTTGATGCACTTTCTATGGGATGCGTTCGAAAAAGAAGCACATCCGTATCACCAGGCCTTTCTGGATTACTTCGACAAGGTGGACGAGTTCGTGGGCCGTGTGTACGATCGGTTCCTGGGTTTGGATGGTTCAAATGATGGGAGAAACCAGTTTTACACGCTCTCTGACCATGGCTTTACGAAGATCAAGACCGAAGTTTATCTCAACCGCTGGCTGCATGAAAATGGGTACCTTAAGTTCAACAAGGACCAGCCTGAGACGATCATGGATATCGGCCCTGGATCAACGGCCTTCGCCATGGACCCTTCCCGAATTTACGTCAATCTGAAGGGGAAATATCCCCTGGGAACAATAGATGCCTCCGACTATGAAAGGGTGCGACAAGAGATTAGGCATGGGCTGGAAGCCCTGACTTTCGAAGATGGCAGCAAAATCGCAAAGAAGATTTATTTTAAGGAGGAGCTTTATCAGGGCCCCAACGTAGATCGAGCCCCTGACCTGGTGGTGCTCTCCCGTCACGGCTATGACCTGAAAGGAAAGGTGAGCAGCAAAGCAGTTTTTGGCCGCACAAATCTAGTGGGGATGCACACCCAAGATGATGCTTTTTTTTACAGCAGCACTGGAATCCAATGTAGTTCCATTTTTGATGCAAGGGGCATTATCTCAAGCCCCTTTGAGTAGGAATTTGTGTTAGACAGGATCAACCCCGGTGAAATAGGTGATGCATTTCACAAGGTAGGCAGGATTTCCTGGGTTCTTTTCTCAGTTTCCGGCCTCCGGCCCGGAGGGCCTATGCCCCGGAGGGATGAAACTGAGAAACCTCAATCCGCCTACCGCGGAAGTACAATCTTGTGATACAAGAGCCATTTGGGTAGCCTGCCACCCCCAAGGTGCCCAGCTCTGTACCAAGAGGCAAAAGAGCTGTTCCCGCTGTCGTTTAGTCCTCATCACAAGTGATCTCCATGGAGAAACATCTCAAAATGTGCCTACCCAACTCATGATGGGGCGTTGTCTGTTCTGTTGGGAGCCTGATCCTCTTCAGACCGAAGAATGTGGGAAGTACTTGAGACAGCAAAAAATGTAGCAAAAAAGAGCCGCCAGGTGCAGATTAACAAGCAAGCCTTAGGCCGTTTCTCACGGAAAGTGCTTGCAGATGAAATCCAAGTGCCGCGCTGGAACCGCCTCTACCACTTTAGTGGCAGTGACGAGGCCACGGTCTCCTACCTTCTTGTCCTGGACAGCCTCAACTTTTGCTTCTGGCCCGCACCAGGAAAGGTTAAGTGGAAGATCGAATACGAATCGAGAAAACTTTCCGGCTATTATGGTCTGGCCGCCGCTCTTAAACAGGCTATCGAGTCAGGGGCTCCGGTCATCAAGGCCGATTATCTGGCCGAGCTCACGCCAAGTAAATTGAAAGGGATTTTGGGTGGGCAAGGGGAATTGCCACTCCTGGAACATCGTTTGCAGATACTCAACAAACTGGGGCAGGTCCTGCTTGAAGAGTATGAAGGGCAGGCCCTGAAGTTAGTGGAGAGTGCCGGGGGGTCGGCAATACGACTGGTCAGGTTGTTAGTGGAAAAATTGGCATCGTTTCGAGACGTTGCAGAATACCAGGGTCACAAAGTCTTTTTCTATAAGCGCGCGCAGATATTTGCTGCTGATCTCTATGGAGCATTCGATGGTAAAGACTGGGGGAGCTTTACGGATATCGATAAGCTAACGGCCTTTGCCGATTACAAGCTACCCCAGGTACTACGTCATCTGGGAATCTTCGATTACGCACAAGCCCTGGCGCAAAAGGTGGATCAAGAAATCTACCTTAAGGCGGGATGTCCTGAGGAGGTCGAGATCAGGGCAAACACCATCTGGACGGTTGAGCTGATCCGGCAGGAACTGGAGCGGATGGGAAAGGGATTGAGAGCCTTCGAGATCGATTGGATGTTGTGGAATCTGGGCCAGCATGGAGAATTCAAGGTAAAGCCTTATCACCGGACGTTGACCATTTTCTACTGAAGTTTTGTAATTGATCACGTCGGTATTTTTATCTCTCACAGAGTGCACAGAGGCACTGAGAATCAGGCCAAAGAAATAATGTCTGCGATCTCTGTGTGCTCGAGTGACCGGAGGGAGCGGGCGAGAAAATATCATACTTGTGACCGGGGATGATGTTCGCATTTGATCTGTCAGCAAAGGAAGGGGAGGCGCGAGCCGGGAAGCTGGTTACCCCTCATGGTGTTATCGAAACGCCCGCATTCGTTGCTGTCGGCACACAAGCAACGGTGAAGGCTGTATCAATGGAGGATCTTCGCAAAATCGGAAACCAGGTCATTATCACCAATGCCTACCATCTCCACCTCCAACCTGGCGAAGATCTAATAGAGAGGATGGGAGGGCTGCATCGATTCATGGGTTGGGAAGGACCGTTGATGACCGACTCTGGCGGCTTTCAGATTTTTAGCCTCGGTGCAGGCAAAGAACATGGGGTGGGGAAGATCGCACCGATCTTCCCCGAGGAGGAAGACCGCGGAGGGCATTTCAGCTCGAAAAAAGGAAAGCCGTTAGTAAAGGTGGATGAGGATGGGGTCGAATTCATCTCACATCTGGACGGCTCGCCACATCGGTTCACGCCGGAGCGCGTCATGGAGATAGAGCGCAAACTCGGTGCAGATATCATCCTGGTCCTGGACGAGTGCACCTCGCCACTCCACGATTACCATTACACCAGAGCGGCAATGGAGCGGACACACCGCTGGGCCGTCCGTGCATTAGCGAAATTCCAGCGCACTTCTGACAACAGTCAAGCCCTCCTGGGAATCGTCCAGGGCGGGGCGTACCGGGATTTGAGGCAACAGAGTGCTGCATTCATTGCAGACCAGGGCTTTGACGGCCATGCCATCGGGGGCTCTCTCGGCAAGTCTAAGGAGGAAATGCACCTGGTCCTGGAATGGACGATCCCGCTTCTGCCACAAGACAAACCACGGCATCTTCTGGGAATCGGTGAAATAGGGGACATCTTTGAGGTGGTAAAGCGAGGGATTGATCTGTTCGACTGCGCTGCACCGACGCGGATGGCCCGCACCGGGACTCTCTTTGCCAAAAAGGCGGAGCGGTTCAGGATACATATCCTTAACGCGCAATTCAAGGATGATCCTCGCCCGATTGACGAGGGGTGCAATTGCCATACCTGTTGCAATTACTCCAGGGCTTATCTTAGACATCTATTTGTGGCCAAGGAACTTTCGGGGATACGCCTGGCGACCATTCACAATTTGTACTTTGTGGAATCATTGATGCGCCGGATCCGCGTTGCCATCACAGAGAGAAGGCTTGCGGCACTGACGAAGGAATGGCTCTGTCCAGTCTGACCAATTGTGAGCGAAGCCAACTAAGTTCCAGCCGGCAGCACCCCCACCAACATTCTTCCGTAGCGCATTGAGTGCATTCAAGAATAATCTTCTAAAGTTTCTGGTCCTAAGTATCGAAAAGGTATGTAATAAGCAAGAGATTACACGGAGGAGGTCAAATGATGCAGAAGACTTCACCAACCGAACTTTCCGGAATAGGCGATCTGTTAAGGAAGGCCCTGGAGATTTACAAGCCCCGTATGTGGACTTTGGTTGTTTTAACCCTTGTGATGGTGTTCCTGCCCATGCTGGTATTGGCAGCCCTTATTGGGGCGGGAGCGCTCCTTTTCCTGTTCCTGCCGGATTTCAGGCATGTGATTCTCCTGGCAAGTATATTCCCGGCTTCAGCGGCTACCATCTGGTGTGCAAACTGGGCCCTAACGGCACTTTTTACAGCTATTGCGGACAACACCTGCGGGATCAAAGAGGCCTTTCGCTGTGCCAAACCCGTAACTCTGGCACATATATGGCTTACCATGTTGATGGGTCTGGTCATAGCCGGAGGTTACATGCTTCTGATCGTTCCGGGGGTTGTTCTCACGGTCTGGTTTTTTTTCGCCCCATTAATATTGATTAATGAAGATGTCCGCGGGATGGAGGCGCTGTTGAAGAGCAAAGAGTACGTTCGGGGAAGATGGTTGGGTGTATGCTGGAGACTGATAGCCATTTGGTTCATTTCTGTTGTTATTTCCTGCATCCCAGTTATAGGACAACTGCTGGCTTTCTTGTTCATACCATTTAGCCTTGTTTGCTCCTTTCTCATCTATCAGGAACTCAGGTCTATCAGGGCCGACATGGCTTTTGAGCCTACACAAAGGGCAAAGACGGGAATTGTGGCTGTCAGTGCTGTGCCAGTGCTTGCTACCGTGGTCCTGTTCGTCTTTATTGGTTCAATGCTATTCATGTCTGTTGGCGCGTTAAAAGCCAAGCTAACAGACGGTTCTCCGGCTACGGTTACCATTGGAGAGCTTAAGCCTCATAGACCCGCCGCTAACACGGCCCGGACCCTCCCGCCTGCTGGCGCAGACATAGAGGCTGATATTCAGATGCTTAAGGACAAAAATATAAGCTGGACTGGGCGCTCCCAGGCTGCATCCAGATTGGGTCGGGCAATGGACAAGAGAGCGCTTGCCCCCTTAATCCATGCGCTGGAGTCGGATGACAATGTTTTTGTCCGTCGTGATGCTGCCAGGGCGCTGGCCAAGTTGGGCGACACGCGCGCTGTGGAGGCACTTAAAAGGGCTTTGAAAGACCAAGAGACTGTAACGACATTTCAGGATGGAAAGACTGCGCAGGTTAAAGTTGTGGCTAAGGCAGCAGCAAAAGCCTTGGAAAAACTGGGTGTCCCCGAAGAACCGGCGAAGCTCAACGATGCGCTGGGGCCTTATACTGTGGCAATTGAAATCAATCCTCAAAATGCGACGGCCTACCATAACCGTGCCGTCGCTCATTACGGACTGGGCAACTATCATGAGGCCATAGATGATTTCAGCAAGGCTATTGAATTGGAGCCAAAGAATAGCAAGGCTTATTACAATCGAGCGATTGTCTATGGGGCGCTTGGGAAAAACAAGGAGGCCATAGAAGACGGGACCAAGGCTATAGAGTTGAATCCCCAAAATGCCGATGCCTATATAAATCGAGGGATAGACTACATAGGCCTCGGCAATTACGAGAAGGCTGTGGCCGATCTCAACAAGGCCATTGAACTCAATGCTCAGGATGCAGCGGCTTACTATGCTCGCGGGTATGCATGTCAGAAACTTAGCACCTTTGAGCGGGCCCTGCCGGATTTCAGGAAATCTGCCAAAATGGGCTGCAACAAAGCAAAAGAATATCTGAGATCCAGGGGCGCTTCATAATTTCGCATTCTACGCCGTTGTGAAACATTAATTCTGATTATCTTTCAAATAGCTAATATCTTTGATAACCCCCTCTTCGTCCACTTCTAGGTGGACGAGCTTCGTTAACTCTCAAAGTGCGTTCTTTGAACTCGGAAGCGTTCAATGCTTGTTTTGCCCTATCAGCTTCCGATCG
>DAOVEU010000262.1:0-3919 GCA_030668805.1 Desulfobacterales bacterium | reverse complement strand
TAT
The DNA here is from genome assembly GCA_030668805.1 of Desulfobacterales bacterium. Lineage (GTDB taxonomy): Bacteria > Desulfobacterota > Desulfobacteria > Desulfobacterales. The sequence goes on along the minus strand of DAOVEU010000262.1, from coordinate 3,916 downwards.
TGGGCCCTAAAGGGCAGGTGGGATGCAGTGATTGCCATGTATCATGACCAGGGCCTCATTCCTTTTAAGATGGTCCATTTTTTCGACGGGGTGAATACCACCCTGGGTCTGCCCATTGTGCGGACATCTGTCGATCATGGCACGGCGTATGATATTGCAGGCGCAGGCAAAGCCGACCCGGGGAGTTTAGTGGCTGCAGTCCGCATGGCCGCCCAGCATGCAATCACAAGAATGGCTATCCGGTAACTGGAAGTTCGACTCTGAACGTGGCACCCCCTTGGGGATTATTTTGCGCAAAGATATTTCCGTTGTGCCGGCGGACAATCTCATAGGAGATGTACAGGCCCAGGCCGGTCCCTTTTCCCACATCCTTGGTCGTAAAGAAAGGCTTGAAGATATCCTTCATCACTTCTTCGGAGATTCCAGGGCCATTGTCCTCACATTCAAAGATGACCATCGCTCTGTGCTCGTCGTACCGGGTCTTCAGCACGATTTTCCCTTGACCACTGTCCACCGCGTGGATGGCATTGCTTATAATATTCAGACAGACCTGCCCCAGGTTGGCAAAATTTCCCCTGATCTCCGGAAGGCCGTCTTCGCAAGCCTCAATAATCTCAATCCCCGTGCGCTTGTACTGGTTGTGAAGAACTTTCAGCGCATCTTTGCACACGTCATTTACTGCCACAGGTTCGGAGTATTCGTCGGTCTGACGGGAAATTCCAAGGAGGCTTGCCACAATATCTTTTGCACGATTCAACTCTTTTAAGCTGAATTTAAGATCGTCAATCAATTCCTCCGTTTCTTCAGCGCCCCCTTCTGAACCGACAACCTGTTCAGGGGGCATCTCTTCCATGGTCTCTACGGCTGACTGGACCAGGCTGGAGACACTGGCGAGGGGGTTGTTCAGTTCGTGTGCAACTCCTGCCACGAGCGCACCCACAGCAGCCAGGCTCTCGGATCTGACCAGTAAATCTTGCGTCTTTTCCTTTTCCTCCAGGGCCCTTTTGAGTTCTTGAGTCCGCTCTTCCACCCTCTTCTCGAGGTTTCTGTTCAAGTTTTCAATCAACTGATACGCCTTGGCATTCTCGATGGAGATAGCGCACTGGTTTGCCAGGGTATGCAGGAGTTCTAGATCCTCTGACGTGAAAAGGTCCCCTGATTTTTTGTTTCCCAGAACAAGGAGCCCATTGATCTCCCCCTTGAAGACCATGGGTATGACAACAGTCCCGCCCAGCCTGCCAAAATCTTCCTTCAGAAGAGACGGATCATCATGGGACTCCGACCATTCCTCAAGATTGTATAGGGTTACTTCCCTCTTGCGGCGACTCATTTCCTGAATAAGGAGACTCGACTTGCTGATCGATAGTCCCTTTGCATCCAAGAGAGCACCCTTTTGACGATGGACCTGAAACTGCTCCCCTCCTTTACCCATGAGCATCACATAGCCCCAATCAAGATGCATGGCCTCAGTAAGGGTCCAGAGGGTTTTGTCCATGATTTCCTCCAGGTTCAGCATGGAGGCCATGGCATCACTCAACGCCGCCAGGGTCTTTTGATAGTCGTACTTGCCTTTGAAGAGAATGCGATCAATGATAAATTGCACCCGCTTTTTCAAGGGGTCAAACACAAAGACAATCACAACAAAAAAGAAGATCGAAAAAAAGATGGACCCTGTCTGACCCATTCCCTTGAAGACCCGATTGAACAAAATGATCATCAGGGCGTAAAACCCTGTGAGCATGCCTGTAAGCATGGAGTAAATAAGGCCCTTTTGAACCACGAAGCCAATGTCCAACAAATCGTGCTTCAATATAGCAAAGCCCAGAAGAAGGAGGGGAATGAAAGCTAAGTTTCCCAATGGATAAAAGCCGATGCCGACCAAGGGCAAAAAGTTGAAATGGGCCATGAGGGCAGCGCCCCCCAGACCCGACATGATGTATTTGGTTTTGTTTTTTAGATCCGGGTCTTTCTCCTGCCTCAGGCTATGAAAAAGAAGATAAAGACAATAGAGGGTGTTTGTGGTGCTGGCAGCCCCAAACACATATATCAAGGGCCCTCCCTTGGCATAATACCCGAAAAAATATTGTTTCACCCCTTCCAGGTAATAGTCCCCTTGAGAAAGGAGGCTCAGGCACCCGCTGAATGCGTAGGCAAGGCCAATTAACCATTTTCGCCTGGCTATTCCCAGGAAAGTATGAGTGAAGTGTAGGTAGACAGGGATAAAAAAGACAACGAACATGTGATCTATACGGCTGCTCCGTAAGGCCAGATCAGGATCGGTAACTATTGAGGCAAAAGCCTTCTCGAGGCTTAAAAGTCCCCCCAGAAGACAAATACCTGCAAAAAGCAGATTCACCTTCCGGCCCTTCCCCTTGACCAGGGCCAGACCCGCCAAGGCAAACAAGGTCAAAAAACTGATAAAGGGTGGTACAACCCAGAAATTGAGTTCAATCGGCATTGGTTTTTCTATTCCGTTCAAGCAAATTGCTTACTTGGCGAAAACGGAGCCTATAAAGACCAATCACATAGGCTTCGTCCTGGGTTCGCAAGGTGTGAGAACTTCTTTCAATTTCGAAATCGCGCCTCAGCATATCGAAAAACTTCAAGGGTGATTTTCTTCTGACATCCCCGGCCAGAAAAATGGTTCCCCCAGGCAACAGCAAGCTTTTAAATACCTGCATAAGGGGTTCGAAGAGATCTTCCTTATAAATTACCTCTGATCCGATAATGTAGTCGTACTGATTGGCAACGGCTGGCCGGTTCCAGTCCAAAAGGGCAAACTCGATATTTTCCAGACCGTTTAACGTAGCATTCGCCCGGGCAAACTTGATGGCGTCCTCATTATGGTCCGTGATCGTCATCCTGTGCCCAAAGGCTGCGGCAAAAATACCAGCCACCCCCATGCCGGCTCCCACCTCGAGCCATTCCTTGTTATCGTCCTGTGGAATGTGAGACAAGAAGTTGGCCAAAACAACAGAGGCCTCCCATATTTTCAGCCAGAAGGGACATTCGGCCGAACCGCTTTCACCCAGGCAGACGCCATCAAGGGCGCCTTCTATATCCTTGGCCTGGAGTAATTTGAGCCTTTTGCCAGCGACGGCTATCTCTGTCGGGTAGGTGTTGTATTGCTGACGGAGGGTTTTCAGGAGATCACTCTCTCCTTTTTGGCTTGTGCTATTCATGCGATTCAAAAGATTCTGGGCATCCTTCATTTTCGCCATAAAGTAGTTTACACTTTTTTCACCACCCCAGGTTTCAGGTTTCAGTGTTCAGGTTTCAGATCTCGCGTTTGTCGCTCCTGACACCTGACACCTGACACCAAAAAGTAGGAACAAAAGAACTTATCTTTTGGCGCCCGCATCCTTGATAAGTGTAAACCGAGGAATGAAGGATGCCAGATTCTGTAACCATTCTTCGTCATTCGATGTTCGCAGCTCGTTTCGGTGACCGTCACACGTAAAACGTAACGACCCGCGAATAACGATTTACGATTTACGTCTGAGATATACTGCTTTCACCTTCTCTTTGGCTGACGTCTCTTTGTCCCTTCTGTCGTCTATCTTGATAGAAGTCACAACCCGAAGTGCCCCGGCTTCAAAGGGCACCTCGTGCATCTTCAACATAATCTCAAAGAGGTCTTTGAGGTCCCCCTCTATGATGGTGCCCATGCCATGGACTTCATAGGTAAGACCAGAGTCCTGCAAGACCTTAAGGCACGCTGCAACATAGCTGCTCAGGCTGGTGGACTTTGTTCCGATAGGAATGATGCTAAGTTCTGCAATAGCCATAAGGTCCTCCTTTCGTTGCAACTATTCAGTCCCCCCCTTTGAAAAAGGGGGGTTAGGGGGGATTTATCTGCCAGGTACAAGCAAAAATCCCCCCCCGGCCCCCCTTTACGAAAGGGGGGAGTGAACGG
>DAOVEU010000248.1:0-4110 GCA_030668805.1 Desulfobacterales bacterium | reverse complement strand
CCGCCCAGAGGTGGACGAAGAGGGGGTTATCGAAGATATTAAATATGAAAGATTATTACCACACCTTTCGATTCTACGAAGAGCTGAATGATTTTCTCCCTGAAGAAAAAAGGAAGAGGGATTTTCAGGCCTTTTTCCGCCCAAGAAGCACGGTCAAGGACGTGATTGTATCCCTCGGCGTGCCCCATACCGAGGTTGATCTAGTCCTTGTAAATGGGGCGTCTGTGGATTTCACATATCCCCTTGAAGGTGGTGAGCGCATCAGTGTTTACCCCGTTTTTGAATCATTTGACATTCGTCCCTTCAGGAATCTGGGGTCCAGGCCCTTAAGAGATTTGAGATTTGTTACAGACGTCCACCTTGGCAGGCTAACAAGGTACCTGCGGCTTTTGGGGTTTGATACCCTCTATTGCAATGGTTCCGATCCCAGGGACCTCATCGAGGTTTCTATCCGGCAAGCTCGCGTGTTGCTTACCCGCAGCAGGCGTCTTTTGAAACACAAAGTCATAACTCGTGCGCTTTTGGTGAGAGACGTTGATTCCACAATGCAGCTCAAAGCCATCTTCCAGCGTCTGGATCTGTATGCTGAAGCACGCCCCTTCTCAAGATGCCTTTGCTGCAATGGGCTCATTGAACCGATCTCAAAGCAAGAGGTTGCCCACAGACTTCCCTCAAGGGTGAGGGCCGGCTACGAGACATTTTTCCTGTGTAGCTCCTGTAATCGGGTTTACTGGAAAGGGACGCATTTTAGGCGAATGAGCCGTTTCGTACAGGATGTGCTCGGAGGATAGCGGAGTGGAGCTAACTTCTTATTGACTTCGTAGTCAGAATCCTGTAACCATATATGTTGTGGATCTCGGAAGAATTACGGACGTTGGCGTGGCTGCTGCAGCTCGGGCAGGCGAAATCCTTTGCAATTACTGGGGCAGGACCCATACGGTAGAAAAAAAAGGCGCAATCGATTTAGTGACCGAAGCCGACGTGGCCTCTGAAAATGCCATTATCCAGCTTATCCGGGCTATGTTCCCGGACCACACCATCCTGGCCGAGGAAAGTGGCGTAACTCCCGGGACAGACACCCATGAGTGGATCATAGATCCCTTAGACGGTACTACAAACTACGCCCATCACCTCCCGGAGTTTAGCCTATCCATCGCCTTTGCCTTTGAAGGGGATATTGTATTTGGCGCAGTTCTGAATCCGGTTACCGGAGAACTTTTCTGTGGCACCCGAGGTCAGGGGGCGACGCTTAACGGCCGATCCATTCGTGTCTCCAGCACAAAAACCCTCGGTGAGAGTTTGCTGGTCACAGGTTTCCCTTATAACCTCCAGTCCTTGATCCGCCCCTTGATTTCCCGATTCGAACGATGTCTCATGGCTGCCCAGGGAGTTCGCCGGCTGGGGTCAGCGGCCCTGGATCTGTGTTATGTGGCCTGCGGCAGATTTGACGGGTTCTGGGAACAGAATCTGGCCCCGTGGGATACCGCAGCAGGCATGGTTATAGCCCAGGAAGCCGGGGCAACAATCTCTGACTTCTCAAATGGACCTTACAGCATTGAAAAAAAAGAAATCTTAGCAACAAATGGCTTTATCCACCAGGAGATGACAGCGCTGTTGACCTTATCATGAGAAAAACGATTCTTGATTCAAAGCTCATATCAAACAGGTTCGACTGCTTTGGGCACTATGACCCTGACGACACCATTTGCCGGAATTGGTGCCAGTTAAACATTCGCTGCGCTATTGTCCAGCATCAGTATGAAGAGCTTGAAATACTGGAAGATCTTTTCGACGCTGAGTTGGAATCGGACAGGGTGCAATAGCTTTTTCTACCAGCACCAGAGGGTGGCAAACCTCGATTTTTCCTGATAGGCCGCGTCGGCTTATTCCCTCTGCAAACTGCAGAAGACACCCCGTGCAACCTGTAACAATTGTGTCAGGTTTCACCTTTTCGAAGTCTTCCATCCGCCGATCCAGGATCTTCATCGATAGGGGGAAGTGAGAAAGGTTGAAATCTCCTCCGTGGCCACAACATTGGCCAGGGTGGGGAGCTTCCACCAATTGCACCCCGGGTACAGCCTCAAGGAGTCTCCTGGGGGCCTGGGTGATTCCCTGCCCAATCCTTAGATGACAAGGATCATGATAGGCAACCCGCAGAGGGCTTGTCCCCTCCGGGCTCCCAGCAGGCTCAACAGTTTTAAGGTGTACGTCAAAACCAAGGTGGTCCACCAGAAAGGTCATGGCGTCCATGTGCTTTTGGGCTATTGAAGCTGCAGCATCACGGGATGAAGGGTGGTCGGCAAAGAGCGACGCAAGGGCCTTCAGGTGTGATCCGCAGGAGGCACACACGGTCAAAATGGCATCAAGTTCCAGTGACTCAAACACCTCGATATTTTTTTGGGCTAACTCCCGGGCAGTCTTTGTATCACCCGAAACATAGGCAGGCAACCCGCAACAAACCTGGTCTTCTGGTACGATCAAGCTTGCTCCCACGTAGCCCAGGATACGCACAAGGGCCCACGCCATATCCGGAAAGAGATAGTTGGCACCACAACCCACAAAGAATCCAATCCGTGGGCCTTCCCCGTTGACAACAGCCCTGGGTCGGAAGGCATCCAGAAAGGGAGTCCAGGCAATGGGAGGAACCGTGCTCCTTTCGGTGAAAAAGGAGAGGGGAAATCGAAGATGGAGTCCGCTCGTCTCAGGGATCTTTTTACACACCAGGGCCTGAAGGAGTGCACCACCCTTGAGAAGGACCTTGGCGGTCAAGTTCCCTTCCCTCATGCTTCTGAGGAGAGCATTCCGGGACTTGCCTCCCTTTTTGACCTCAAAAAGCCGCTGGCGACCCGATTGGATCATGAGGGTGGTCTCAACCCTGCTTGCACAAATCTGAGCACACGCTCCGCAGAGAAGACACCGCGAAATGATTTCTTCAAGACGGCCTGACCACCTTATAGTTCCCGCTTCTACAGATTCCAGCAGGGCCAACTTGCCCCGGGCCACGTCAGCTTCTCTAAAGGTGGTCTGATAGACAGGGCACACGCTCATGCACTGGCCGCACCGTTTGCATCTGTTCAGTTCGGTTTTCATCCTCTCACGGTAGCTCTATCTCCGTAAGGTCCTCTGCCAGTACAAGTGGGCCGCGGTACGTTTTTCGACACTGCCTGGCCACATCGACTGCATCGCATTCAGGGTAAAAGTGCGTGAGTACGAGCTTTTTCACGCCAGCCCGGGTGGCGATCCGACCGGCCAGAGACGGTGTAAGATGCCCGGGAACCTTCATCTCGTCCGGAAAAGCAGATTCACAAATCAGGACATCCACCCCTTTTGCCAGTATCACTAGGTTGTCGCAGAGATCGGTATCCCCTGAATAGACAACAGATCTTCCGTCGTGTCCGGTGATGCGATAGGCAAGGCTCATGTCCGTATGGTTCACTGGAAGGCTGTCTACATCAAATAGGCCGCAGTCGAGGTGATCGCGGCCCGTGGTGTCAAGTTCTGAAATCTTCAGCAGACCTGGTGCCAGTTCGATCCATTCTCCGTAGGCAAATCTGAGTTTTTCATAGAAATCCACAAATCCCTTGGCTGCCACAATGGTAAATGGCTTCCGTCGCCTGTAGGTGTGGGGGTACTTGGTGGCAAACAAGAAAGGAACCAGCTCTCCCGTATGGTCTGGGTGGAGATGGCTGAAAAAGATGTAGGAAAGCTTATTAATGGTGACCCCGGCCTCAAGGAGTCGTCTCATGGTACCTGCTCCAGAATCAAAGAGGAGCAGGCTTTGGGCTATCTCAATCAAGACCGAGCAACTGCTTCTCTTCAAAGAGGGCACACACGTTCCTGAACCGAGTATCGTTATTTTCATGATCTACAGCATGTTACACCCATGGAACGATGGAGTGTTCGATTTGTTGGCATCCTTCATTTTTGCCACAAAGTAGTTTACACTTTTTTTCACCACTCCAGGTTTGGGGTTTCAGGTTTCAGGTTTCAGTGTTCAGGTGTCAGGTTTCAGGTGTCAGGTTTCAGTGTTTCTTGCACCTGACACCTGACACCAAAAAGTACACCTGAAACCAAAGAGTAGGAACAAAAGAATTTATCTCTTGGCGCCCG
>DAOVEU010000340.1:0-3210 GCA_030668805.1 Desulfobacterales bacterium | reverse complement strand
GGCTGGAGTCACTTCAAGGGTTGTGACACGCCGTATGTCTTCCAGCAGATCCGCATCGGTGGGATCATACATTACCACTTCGAGTTTGCCATTGTTGATAGAGAGTGGCACCACCAGGTGCTTTAACGCAAAGAGGCGGGGAATGGTTTTGGTGACCACGTCGAGATCGAGTTGAAGGGGGTCTATCTTCTTGTATGGGACCTTCAGGTGCCTGGCAACGGCCCTGACAATATGCTCTTCGTCAAGAACCCCTGTTTCTTTAGCGGACAAGGGAATTTGCAGAGAGGCAACCACGTCAATCATGGTCACCGGGTGTTCTATGTCCTGCCCCGGCAGGCCGCTGGCCTTGACTCTTTTAAGCTGCGTGAGCCTGCGCTTCTGTTCAGGAGCCTTTGATATGATGGACTTGCACTGGTTGCGTGTCAGGAGGTTTTGGCGGGCAAGGATCTCTAGAATTTTGTCGTCAGGGGTAGGCGGCATAATGTCGAATTATTTAACACAGGATCGCCTTGGAGGGAAGGGAAAATAGCTCCACGTCTACTCCCCTGTACCCGCATTGAAGGCATCGGCCTCTTCCTGAAAGGCCTTGCGCCGCTTGTCGTAGCTGGCAATACGTTCGTTGAGGCGGGTCACCTTCTCTTGGTAGGCCTTGACACCTGCCGGGGTCGTCAAGGTGTCCTTCTCCTTGGCCAGGGACTCTTTTTCCTTCACCAGTTCTGCACACTCTTTGTCCAGGGCGGCTTTGATGTTGTTCAGCCTCGTAACCATGGAACGGTTCCTGGGTTCCCGGATTTCAGTCTCTTTTCTTTTGTCAGAAGCCCCGGAGGCCTCCCGGGCTCTTTGGCGATCCTCGGCCTCTTGCCGGGCCTTTCTGTCCCGCTCCTCTGGTGTGAGGTAATCGTCCGGTTCGCTGTAGCAATGCACATCCGGCCGCTGATCTTCCGGGATATCGGCAAGATTGTCCGTAAAGCAGAGTACGCCGTTTTTGTCCGTATACCGGTAGAATTCGGCGGATACCGGGAATGAAAGCAACATGCAGATCAGGGTCAGCAGAGCATATCGCAGATGCATGGTAATCCTCCTCTTTAAAGAACCACCCTGCAGCAAGCTGCAGGGTATCTGACATTGCGTATTATTTCCCCTCCCCCTGCCCGCTCGTGCCTCGCAGTGGCAGGCGGGCGTCAAGGGGGAGGGTTTGGGAGGGGGTCAAAAAGGAAATCCCTGGTCAATTGTCAAGGAGATACAGGTCGGTGATCTCCCTTTTCTCGTTGAGAAGATAACCGACCCTTTTGCCGGCTCGAAACTGGGATGGGGATGCAAAACCACTTACCCCGGAATGATAGGTGACAGAAGGCGAAAGATATCTTAAGCGATCATTGATCACCATCAAGTCCTTCCCCGTCTCGTCTTTGCCGACCCGGTCAATACGGCCGCCTCCGTCGAACGAGACCTTCTTATGTTTTGGCGCTTTATGTTTTGGCACCGTTGATTCGCCTGCCCGAAAATCGGGTACAGGATTTATCGGAAGCACCTTAAGGGCTTCACCGGCAAACCCCGTTCCAATAGGCCATGCTACCATGACGGTCAGCAGGGCCACCAATCTCCACACTTGTTTTCCTGTCTTGATTATCCGGATCATTTTTTCTCCTTCCTTCGCTCCCGGCCTGGCCGGGGATGTTTCGTACCAACCTGTATCAATCGATCTGCCGCCAATAATACATCCCCTTCCGCTCGGCCGTCTCACGGACCATCACAATATTCCCCGCGGCCGTACTGAAATACTTTATCTCGCCACCACCAGGACCCCCAGGAGGAGTCAAGATCATGGGCGGATACATCATCGTAGGGTAATGAATACCCGTAGGAGCTACCTTAATGGTCACCTCCCCGATTGTGATTTCTATAAGGTCGTTTTCATCGATCCTGCCGTCGTCGTTGATGTCGAACTGGGCTTCGTCCAATCTTCCGCCTGTACAGGCGTCCATCTCCATGAGAATAGACTCACCACCTGCGGTACAGGGAGAGGTGGTTTGGGGTATAGACGTGATGACGATGGCCTTGCCGTCCCGGATCATAAGGTCCCGCACCACCCGTTCCTTGCTGATAGGAAGATCAAAGTACCACCCTGCATGGTTGGCCGTGGTGCCGGAGGGGTCAGGCTTCTCTCCTGCGACCGTATCATCATCCGTGACCCATACCGGCTCGTTATCGGACAACACCCGAAGATTGACGCTGTTGACCGGGCCGTAGAAGATTTCTACCTGCTCCAGCAGGATGACGGTGTTTGACTGGTTGGAAAGCACCGGTGTTGACCCCCGTTGAAACGAACCGATATATTCGTCGTTGTCCGAGTCGTCTCCATAATCCCAGATCCCGTAGATAGTCTGGGTGCTGGTATCGGCGAGGTCCGTCGGCCCAAGGTATTTGCCGGTCCCGAAGACGACCATATATCCGGACTTTGTCGAATCACAGTGCCGCATAACATCCGGTTTGGTGGTGATCGGCTGGGGGTTGCCCGAGGCGTCCTTGGCCTGGAACACGGGTTGGGGGTCTGTCCCGTCATGATAGGCCACCTCCCAGTTGGCCACACTCGCCTCGGTAAGGTCGAACTTCCACAGGTTTCCCTTCAGATCGCCGACATAGACATAATCGACAATGTAGTCCGCGTTTACGTCCACCACAACCGGGGTTGAAAGCCCGTTGGATGGTCCGGCCCCTGTGTCGATTTTTTTCAAAACAGTTCCGTTAGCCGCATCAAGCACATAGAGGACCGCATGCTCGTTAGTACTGTTGTATCCGTTTCCAAAGATCACGACCCACGGATGAGAATTATCATAGGATTTAACAATAAATGCCCGGCTGAAGCTGAAGCCCATATCCGGGTCAGTACCTGGTGTCTGCGGATACTCCCACTTGACCTTGCCTGCAAGTTGGGCCTCTGTTGTTATGGACAACGGGTCTGAGTCCGAAACATTGAGATCTGTCACATCGAGACAATAATATCCCTTTCCACCTTTTCCAAGGCCGCCCACCAGCAAGGTTTCGCTTCCGGTGTCCTTTGCATACGGGGTGAGATCGACATAGTACCTGTGGGTGTATGCAGGGTCGGTTAAATGCGGCAGGTTGTCAAATACCAGGTTCGGAACATAGGCAAAGAGCTCTTTACCGTTGTCGGCGTCAAACGCGTGGAGCATGCCGTCGTTGCCCCCC
>DAOVEU010000216.1:0-4454 GCA_030668805.1 Desulfobacterales bacterium | reverse complement strand
CTCAGGAGGAACGAGGTTGGAAACGCGGTCAAAGCTCTTTTGTAACAAGGTGCGATCACCAAACAGGTTAAGAAATTGCTTGGGTATTCTTTCCGTACTCAACGGCCAGAATCTTGTGCCCATCCCTCCGGCCATGATAACTACGACTAAATCCAGTTTTTGCTCGTTCATGTTCAAGTTTCCTGTCTAGGCGATGACGGGGCTCCTTTGTCTCTCACAGAGTCCACAGAGTCACTGAGTTCTTGAGTCCCGCAAGGCGGGAAGAGGGGAAATCTGCTCAAACTGCCATCCCGCTCACGCGGGAAAGTACTATTGTAAAAAAAATGTCTGGCTGATCAATTTGGATAATCCTTTGCCCAAAGATGGAAATTGCAGGATCAATAACGTCCGCCGTAGGCGGACTGAGTTGTTGGTCTGATTTTTCCTACTCAAAAAATCAGACCAAAGAAGTTATCTCTGTGATCTCCTTGCCCTGTTAAATTGTAGGTGACATCTCAAGACCACTTGTGAGCGGTTATCTTCAAATCTTGATAATCTGCTATATTCAACTCGCTATTTAACAGGGTGAAGCTCGAGCGATCAAAGGGAGCGGGCGAGAGATTCTTATACTCCAGTTCTCCAATTCTACCCAGTTCCAGTCAATCTGCGCAGGGCCTCCTCATATTTTCTGCGGGTGTTTTCAACAACCTCCTGCGGGAGTTCGGGTGCAGGCGGCTTTTGGTTCCAGTCAAGTGAAAGAAGGTAATCTCGCACGTATTGCTTGTCAAAGCTCTTCTGAGGTCCGCCTGGACGATAGGTGTCTTTGGGCCAAAAGCGGGATGAATCAGGGGTAAGGATCTCATCGATCAAGGCCAGTTCCCCGTCGATCAGACCAAACTCAAACTTGGTGTCTGCTATTATAATGCCGCGGGATTCAGCAAACTCCACCGCCCTTTCGTAGATGGCCATGCTAACATCCCTGAGCCGGGCAGCCAGATCCTTGCCCAGCATGTCTTCGACTTGTTCAAAGGAGATGTTTTCATCATGGGCTCCGACATCCGCCTTGGTCGAGGGAGTAAACAGAGGCTCCGGGAGCCGGTCGGATTCTTGCAAACCTTCAGGAAGTCTCATCCCGCAGATCCTTCCAGATTCCAGATACGACTTCCAGCCAGAGCCAGAAAGATATCCTCGAACGATGCATTCTGCTGAAAGGGGCTCTGCCTTGCGAACCAGCATGCTCCGATCCCTTATGATATCAATGTATGGATGACATGCCTCCGGAAACCGCTTCACATCAGCAGTGATAAGATGATTCGGAATGAGACCTTCCATCATTTCAAACCAGAACCTTGACATCTGGGTCAGGATGCGACCTTTTCCCGGGATGGGACTCGGCATCACCACATCAAAGGCGGAGATGCGGTCTGTGGCAACCATTAACAGGGCATCCCCCAGATCATATATGTCCCTCACCTTCCCTTGTCTCAGCAAATTCAAGTCAGGAAAGACTGTATCATATAAAGTAATTTCCAAGGTCTACTCCTTTCTCCACAAAGCCTATCGATCTTGCCCGTTGCCCGTGCCCGGGCGCATTTTAGGATTAGCCATTAGAAAAAGTCAAGGCACAAATCCGGTTTCATTTGTAGTTGACAAGGTAAGTGGATCATATGTTATTCACAAGCATTGAAGCTCCCGGCCCAACCCGGTATAGCTACGGCTTTGCCCGTCGGCGGATGAAGAAAGTTGGCTGCTAAAACCGGCAAACGGGTCAACCGGTGAACGGATTAACCAGGTGTCTACATAAGGGGATAGAACGATGCAGAAAAAGGTGACAGTCGTTGGCGCTGGTAACGTGGGTGCAACAGTGGCGCAACGGCTGGCAGAGAAGGAACTTGCCGATGTGGTCTTAATCGATATCGTAGAGGGTTTGCCCCATGGGAAGGCTTTGGACCTGCAGGAGGCGGCCCCCATAGAAAAACATGACGCCCGGCTCATAGGAGCCAACGCCTACGAGGCATCAGAAGGGTCTGATGTCGTTATCGTAACAGCGGGCATCCCGCGTAAACCGGGCATGAGTCGGGACCATCTGCTGGCAACCAATGCCAAGATTATGAAGGGTCTTATTGAACAGGCGGCACCCTTGTCGCCTGATGCTATCCTCATTATTGTAACCAATCCTCTGGATGCCATGTGTCACATTGCCTTTCAAGCCAGCAAATTCCCTAAGAATCGGGTCGTGGGAATGGCCGGTGTCCTGGATGCCGCTCGCTTCCGTTCATTTATTGCCATTGAGCTAAATGTGTCGGTAGAAAATACACATGCCTTTGTTCTGGGCGGCCATGGCAAGACCATGGTATTGCTGCCCCGCTATTCCACGGTTGCAGGTATTCCAATAACTGAACTGCTACCGCAGGAGCGAGTCGATGCCCTTGTAAAGCGCACCCGAGATGGTGGTGCTGAGATCGTCGGTTTGTTAAAGACCGGCAGTGCATATTATGCACCAGCATCAGCCACGGTGGAAATGGCCGATTCGATCCTCAAAAACAAGAAAAAGATCCTTCCGTGCGCCGCCTACTTGCAGGGGGAATATGGCATCCACGATCTTTTTATCGGCGTCCCCGTGAAGCTGGGAAAGGACGGAGTCGAGGAAATCATCGAGGTCAACCTGACAGAAGAGGAGTGTGCCGCTTTGAAGAAATCAGCAGATGCTGTTCGGTCTCTGGTAGAGGGTTTGGATAGAATGGACTTATAGCTCCTAACCCGGACAAGCCCGCCCGGCATTCGCCTGAGGCCTGCCCGCTTGCCAATGCCTCGCGAGGCAGACGGGCGTAGCCGATGGCGGACGGGCCGGAACCAAACACGGATGGTTTGAGTCTTGTAAAATAGAGTTAAACTTAACTCAAACAAGTGCCTAAAGTTGAAGGCCCGAATTCCCCAATCCCTGAATTCCTGAATTCCTGAATTCCTCAATCCCTCAATCCGTCAATCCCTCAATCCCTCAATCCCTCAATCCGCAATCGTCTACTCCGGCAACTCCTCCCAGCGACCCCCCAGTTTCTCCATCACCTGTGGGAGGGTTGTGTACTCCATCGCATCCATCGGCAGGCGATGCGGCTCAAACGGCCCGTGGCGGCGCAGTTGGTCGGCTAAGGCGTTGCATGACCGGCGAGCCTCGTCGAAGCCCGGATCATCAAACATATCGCGGGGGCCGACCAGGCGGCCGTGGGCGAGTTGGAAGCCCGCGGCAATCACGCGTGGGGGGCCGTCGAAGCGGCTGGGTGTGGCATGACGCACCGGTACGGGCATTAAGGGGCCGTAATGGGACCCGCGCATCCAGCCTTCGACAATGTGGGGCATGGTGAAAGGCTCCAAAACCTCCCCCACAGCCGGGAAAATCCCCTGGCAGCGCACCGCACACACGGGGTCATCCTTGCCCACATATTTGCCGGCGATTAGTGCAAGTCGCTGGGTTGACGAGACAGAAGCGATCTCGCCGTCCTTTGCATACACCGCCTTGACCACATACCGCCCCGCGGCACCAATGAAGACCAGCAGGTCATAGAGCTCTTCAGGGGCGTCAAAGAAGATACGCTTATGTCCTTTGACGTCGTGGACCTCAAAACGGAAGCCGTCGTGCATGCTTGGGGCAATGATGAGCCCTGCCGTGTTGAACGGATCCGCAAACATCTTATATAGAGGCAGGTTCCAAGCCCCGGCTGAGGTCTTGTCGGCCATAAAGACAATGATCGGTTCGGCCTCCCGCTCCGCGAACTCCATCTCCGCTACGCCGGGACCCATGCCCTTGACGTTGCCGCTAAAAGCATCGGCCAGGAGGTCCTGCCCCACGCCGTACAGCTTGAGCCCCCTGGCTACCTCGGTACATGCCACAAAGACTTCCCATGCAAGCTGATGGATCTCCTCATTATCCTCCCCCTTGCGGTGAGTCATAATGAGCTGCAGGTCGTCGCCGCAGGCGGTGACATGGAAATCCACAATCATTCCCTGCGATTGTGCGTTTCCCAGACGACCCTTTGCCTCATCGAGCAAGTCGCTGTGCATGGCGGAGTGCCCGACAAAGCCCCCCACATCGGCCTTGATGACACTGAGTGTGATCTTGTCTTCCATATTACCCTCCTTTGGTCAATTGATTGATATAAACCACTACGTCTGGTACCGGTATCATAAAAAGATCGTAGGCGTTCACAGGTTCACGGGTTCAGAGGTTCAGGGTTGACCAAAAATCTGAACTGTCCTACGAGCAAGGTCAACGAAAGAAAGGTACCCCTGAACGGTGAACTCTGAACCTGTGAACGCGGGGTGCCATGGACAAACTTGTTTGTCCGTGCCCCTTTTCCGTTCAGTGATGGGAACTGACGGCAACGGGGAAATTTGAAGAATACACATCACTGGAATCATTGAAGTACTGGACAGTCGTAATCCTTTGATATTCATGTCGACGCCTTCTGCACGGACAA
>DAOVEU010000116.1:0-6244 GCA_030668805.1 Desulfobacterales bacterium | reverse complement strand
TTCCCTGTCCCATTGCGTAGAAACTTCTGGCGTAGCATTCAGTGCGATCGTGCCAGGAATGCATATCAAGTCGCGCCAGGGCAGGCGTGAACCTTGGAACTTTGAACCTGAGTAGTTACACTGATTCTATTACTCAATCAGCTGAGTAGCCGTCCTGATATGGAATACGTCACCGGATTTACGAATTAGAGCGCTAAGCCTTTGCCTGATCAGCTACGGCCTGGGCCTTCTTTCTTGCCACCTCGGGATCTCCGAGGTAGTAATGGGTCATTGGCTTGAGGTTGTCGCCCAACTCATAGACCAGGGGGATACCTGTTGGAATGTTGAGGCCTGGGATATCTTCATCTGAGACGTTATCCAGATACTTGACCAGTGCCCGTAAGCTGTTGCCGTGGGCTGCAATAAGCACCCGCTTGCCCGCTGTTATGGTAGGTGCTATTGTCTCATGCCAGTAAGGTAGAAAACGCTCTACAGTATCCTTCAAGCACTCGGCCAGGGGAAGCTGCGTCTCATCCAGTTCTTTATAGCGGGGATCATGTCCTGGGAATCGATCGTCTTCTTTTGTAAGGGGCGGCGGTTGAACTGCATAGCTTCGACGCCAGATATGGACCTGTTCGGCACCGTATTTCTGGACCGTTTCTGATTTGTTCAACCCCTGGAGGGCACCGTAATGTCGTTCGTTGAGTCGCCAGCTTCGATAGACAGGTATCCACATAAGGTCCAATTCATCAAGCACAATCCACAGCGTCCTTATGGCACGCTTCAATACTGAGGTATAGGCGACGTCAAAGGTATACCCCTGTTCTTTGAGCAGTCTTGCAGCCGATCGAGCTTCTTGCACTCCTGTATCGGACAGATCAACGTCGATCCATCCGGTAAACCGGTTTTCCTTGTTCCATGTGCTTTCTCCATGCCGTAATAAGACTACCTTGTGCATTTGACCTTCCTTTCGTGTAAGCCTGACCTGGTACTTCGGCCTAGTCGAGAGCATCGGATCACCTGTATGCCCGCTTTTTCAAGAGGCTCAATTAATACGAATTGCGAATAACACGGATTCAAGAAAATTTCAATATTATTTGTTTTGACAGGTGGTTAGTCATTCTGGTATATTTTATTCTATCTCATAATCCACACGGAACAGGATCTGGCACAAAGGCGGAATGACCGATGCGAGTGGGTTCCGGATATGATATCCACAGGCTAATTCAAGGACGCAAACTGGTCCTCGGCGGCGTAGTCATACCATTTGAAAAGGGGCTTCTTGGCCATTCTGATGCAGATGTGGTCCTTCATGCCTTGTGCGATGCTTTGCTGGGCGCTGCTGGTTTAGGAGATATTGGACAGCATTTTCCGGATACTGAACCCCGCTTCAAAGGTATTTCGAGCATGGAACTCCTTGCTCGGACGTTTCAACTGGTTCGTGATAAAGGCTTTTCTGTCAATAACGTGGATGCAACCATACTCGCCGAAGCCCCCAAGCTGGACCCACATCGTTCGGCCATGCAAGCCAATATGGCCAGCGTGCTGGAAGTGAGCCCTGCGGACGTCAACATCAAAGCAACAACAATGGAGGGACTCGGGACCATCGGAAAAGGGGAGGCCATTGCCGCTATGTGTGTGGTCACACTTCAGGAGAAGTGTTGACGAATGCAGAGTGCGGGAATGCTCTCAAGCCGTTAGGCGCTATGCGGAGCGCGGAATTGAAGAATTGAAGAATTCAGGGATTCAGGGATCGAGGAATGAGCCGAATGCGGTAATGTTCTCAAGCCGTTAGGCGCAATGCGGTAATGTTCTCAATCCGTTAGGCGCAATGCGGATTTACAACTTTAGGCACTTTAGTTCACCCTGGCCCAGACCGGGATTATAGGCTTAGTAAATTAATTTAAGCAGGCAGCGCCAGGGCGGGCTTTAGTTCACTTTAGGCACTCCATTATTGACCTATGACCTATAATTCCGAAATCCGCATTCCGAAATCCGAAATCGAATGACCATGCTGAAAATCTACAACACATTGAACAAGAGAAAGGAGGCCTTCGAGCCAATAAAGCCGGGTAAGGTCGGGATCTACGTGTGTGGGCCTACGGTCTATGATGCCTCCCACATTGGCCATGCCCGCTCTGTGGTGGTCTTTGATGTGATTGTTCGCTATCTCAGGGCGATCGGCTATGAGGTCACCTATGTTCGCAACTTTACTGATGTGGATGACAAGATTATCAACCGGGCAGGGGAACTGGGGATTTCTACACGGGAGCTTTCAGAAAGGTATATTGACGAATTCTATGAGGACATGGACGCCCTGAAGGTGGGACGGGCGACTATAGAGCCCAGGGCCACAGACCACATTGACGAGATCATCGGAGTGGTCGAGCGCCTGATTTCGCGCGGTCATGCCTATGAAGCCGGAGGCGATGTGTTTTACGCTGTAGAGACCTTCAAGGATTACGGTAAGCTCTCTGGCCGCAGGCTCGAGGAGATGCAGGCAGGAGCTCGCGTGGAGGTGGATGAAAGGAAGCGCAATCCATTTGATTTTGTCCTGTGGAAGGGGGCAAAGCCGGGTGAGCCTATGTGGGATAGCCGCTGGGGGAAAGGTCGGCCTGGCTGGCACATTGAGTGCTCGGCCATGAGCACACATTTTCTGGGGAATCATTTTGATATCCACGGGGGCGGCAAGGATCTGATCTTCCCCCACCACGAAAACGAGATCGCTCAATCTGAAGGGGCTTTTGGCGAGCAATTCGTGAATGTTTGGATACACAACGGGTTTGTTAGAATCAATCAGGAAAAGATGTCTAAGTCTCTCGGGAATTTCCTGATGATCAAGGACATCCTGAAAAAATACCACCCCGAGGCACTCCGCCTCTTCCTGCTGTCCAATCACTACCGTAGCCCCGTCGATTTCACAGATAAGGCGATGGTCGAGGCCGAAGCCGGCCTTGAAAAAATCTATGCATTCTTGCACAGGATCGATGGATACCTCGGCCGCTGTGAACCTGGCGATGAAAAGCAAGAGCCGGGGACGCTTTGGGCAAGCTTTTGTCAGGCCATGGACGATGATTTCAACACGGCCCGAGGCATCGGGATTGTGTTTGAGACGGTTCGGCAACTGAATCGGTTAATGGACGATATTGGTGGAAAGCCAGGCCAACATGATCAGGCCGGGCTTGAATCGACACGCGCTGATTTAGTGCGCATAGGCGGCGTGCTGGGTATCCTCACCGAGGCTCCATCTCAGTTCTTTGAACAAAGAAAGGCCGATGTCCTCCAGCGCAAAGGAATTGACATAGCCCTGATAGAACGCCTTATTGCTGAGCGAACTCGAGCGCGGCACGAAAAAGACTGGGCCACTGCCGACCGGATCAGAGATGAGCTTTTTTCCATGGATATCTTAATTGAGGATCGAGCAGAAGGCACCATTTGGAAGGTTAAGTAGTTTCCATCCAGAAACGGCATCTTTTGCCTCGATACTGCGTTCTCCGCAGGTTTCTATCCTCGACGTAGCGCTGCTACGCCTGCGGTAGAAACCTTTGTGCCTGCCCTGTGAAATGCGAAGCACATTTCTCCGGTGCGGCCTTGTCTCGGGACAAAATCTACCATTTCTGGATGGAAACTAGGTGGCTTCCGTCCCATTTCTTGGGGGTATCAGCGGTTATTACGCTTTTAGGATCAATGAAAAGCGGATTCGCGTCTGGCAGCATTGATCCACGCGACTACGCGTCGTTTGAGAAGCGGCTGGTTGCGCAGGCATAAGCTTTGGTTGAGTCTGGTCAGTTCGGGAAATAGCACATCGGCCTTCTGCCTGCCCAGTTTTTCCCGGGAATCGATGCCGGCGCTTTCCAGAAGCCTCGCATTGGCTGTCCCCATGTTGAGTAGGCTCACAAGTTCAAGCCGTTGGCGGATTCTGTTGCGAAATGACATCTCAATCAGCTTCCTTGCCTCTTCCCAGTCGTGGAGGACCTGCTCTGGGTAGCGCCATCCCTTTTTGCTGAGCCTCCTTGCGTCATTCGGGCTGATGTCTTGAAGGATTTGCTTGAGGGATTCTGAGCGACTGTCAATTGTGTGAATTTTCATTTTGCCATAGGACCATTCGCTCAAAAAAAGAGCCAGCACGATCACCAAAGAGTAGATGGCCTTGTGGGTCCTCTGGAGGTCCTTTCGGCTTTCATGCTCACGATCTAAAAAATGAGGCCGGGGTGCCTCTGGGTCCCAATGGCGACCGCCCCGGAGAAGATAGAGGGCGTTTGCCATTACGAAGCACTGTACACAGAAGGGCGGAAAGCCGAGAAATCCCAGGTAGGGCATCTCGAAAAATTTGCCTTCAGAGAAAAACGGGACCGTGTATATCCATTTTTCCAAAGACCAGAAATTACACAACTCCCAGTAGCCGCCACAAATAATCCCGGCAAGGAGCAAACGAACAAGGGTAGTCCACTCGCCTTTTTTGCCCTCCATGAGTAAAGAGCGAGCGCCAAATCTTGCACATAGAGGCTCGAGCAAGAAAGCAAAAGCGCCCCACACAAAGGGAAAAAAGTAGTCCGGAAAGACCAGGGGCAAAATCACCATAAAAAATCCAACCACCAGGGATGCCTTTTGTGTCCAGCCCTTGAGGACAAACTCGGTTTTCACATGCCTGGGTATCTTCAGGTGGCAAAGGAGCCGGTAAACCAGAAACATACCAGGGAGCACAGTTGCAAAATCGAGATAGGCCTCCACATGGGGCCAGAGCCCCTCGGGCTGGACACCCACAAAATACCAGTTTTGCAGACGGAGATTCCAGAATTCAAAAAAGAACCAAAATACTGCCGACCAGAAGAGAAGGACGGAAAATTCTCGCGGCCTTCTCAGGATCAAGCCTTCGTTCCAGCGCCACCACAGGAGGCCGTCAAGAAACAGAACAAGTCCATACCATGCGAACGGATAGGTGTGGGCGTAGAAGGGAAAGATGTAATGAATCGTGCCCCAGAAGGTGAAAAAGACCGTCATCAGGCCCAAAATCATCATCGATATACTGACGAACCGAGCGATCATGAGGCCGAAGAACTCCCTTCCGGTATTTTCACACCTCTATGACTTTGCCTGCGCCCCCGTCCAACCATTTATCCGGATAAAGTTTCTTTATCTCTGACTGATACTGGGTGCAATGGCAGGGGCAGACCGAGTCCAAATCTTTGAGAAGATCAAATTCACGGAACCCGTGCAGGCCCCCGATGAGTGTGGAGACTTTGCCATAAGACGAAGCAGCCTCCAGGATGCAGCCTACGCCCGGATGGGAACACCCGGCGATCACAACCAGCCCTGTGTCGGTTTTGACTACAAGGGATTGTTCTACCCCCATCAGTTCACCAGTAGAAAATACGTTGCCGGTGATCTCAATAGCTTTCTTGACCACAACCACGTTTCTATCGGGAAGGCGCGGCTGAAAGGAGGCGGGGAGATAAAGGCTGGCGGTTTGGTTGACTTTCAGCAATTCCGAGAGCCCGCCCGTGTGGTCCCAGTGGGAGTGGGATACAACTATAATGTCAATGGCTGCTGGATCAATACCAAGTTTTTCCATATTGTTCAAAAGTATGGTGCCGTTTGCGCCAGTATCAAAGAGTATCCTTGGGGTGTTTTCGATCTCAAGATAGCAGGAGAACCCCCAGTCAGGCAAAAGATCTTTCCTGTACGCCGTGTTGTCATAAACGAGAGTAATTTTCATGTGATGATCTCCCTTTCATAAATCACTGTGAAGGGTTTCCCTCGCCCGCTCACCCCCTGCCTCTGTGTCCTCAGCGCGCTCTGTGAGAGGAAAAATAACGCTTTTCGATTGCTATTTGCCCCCCCAGGCGCCTGGCCTGAAAGAAGTCCTGGATCAACTCTCTACATTCGCTTTCGAGGATCCCTCCCAGAACGTCAATCGTGTGATTCAGGCGGATGTCGGCCGCGAGGTTGTAACAAGACCCCGCCCCGCCCCATTTGGGGTCCCTGGCCCCGAAAACGATCCTGGCAACCCGCGCTTGTAGCAGCGCACCCATGCACATAATACAAGGTTCAATCGTAACATAAAGTGTAGTGTTTAGCAGCCGATAATTTCCAAGGGCCAGGGATGCCGCTCGCAGGGCCAGAATTTCCGCATGGGCCGTAGGATCACACAATGCGATGGTCCGGTTGTGGGCCTTGGCCAGAACGGTGGCTTCTTGGGCAACGAGGACAGCCCCTACAGGCACCTCGTCTTCACGCGCAGCCTGTTGTGCTTCTAAGAGGGCCT
>DAOVEU010000090.1:0-6937 GCA_030668805.1 Desulfobacterales bacterium | reverse complement strand
CAGGATCCTGTGTGGGGATGCCATCTTTATTCCTCCTTCTCAATGGGAAGAACGGGCAGATAGACCCTGAAGGTGGAGCCTGTGCCCGGTTCGCTTTCAAAATCTATCCGGCCGCCATGTTTCTCAACAATCCCGTAACTGATGCTCAGACCAAGCCCTGTACCCCGGGGGGATCTGGACGTAAAGAAGGGGTCAAAGATCATAGTCTGATCATCTTTGGGGAGACCAATACCTGTATCGCGGATGCTCACGACCGTATACTGGTCCTCTTGCTTGACGGAAATGGCTATGACACCACCTTCGCCCTTGCTCACAATGGCCTCATAGGCATTGTCGATAATATTGATCAAGACCTGCTCAATCTGTCTTTTGTCGGCATATATTTCCGAAACTCCGACTGTTTCCAGTTTCAGCTCGATATTGGCACTCCGACACCTGGATTCATGAAGGGAAAGGACACCTTCTATGGAATCCTTAAGGTCATAAGATGCAAATTGTGGCCTGGTCTCTCTGGCGTAGTCGAGCAGGGCCATGGTGATCCTGTTGGCGCTTCTGGTGGCCTCCTCAACGGCCCGGGCCCGATCCAGGATGAATTCATAGGAAGGCATTTTGCCGGTTTCAATCCGGTCAGTAACCCTCTGTGCCTCGATAAGGACTGGTGCCAACTGGTTCTTGATCTCATGGGCTACGCCCGCGGCCAGGCGGCCAATGCCAACATGTTTTTCAGCTATAACCAATTGTTCCTGTAGTCTCTTTATTTCCGTCATATCCCTGGCCGCAGCAAAGACTCCTTTAATACGTCCGCGCTCATCCCTGTAAACCGTGGCATTATAGGAGACAGTAGTCTCATGGCCTGTCTTTGATTTCATGACCAGCTCATAGTTGGTCACCTTGCCCTCCTCAAAAGACCTTCTTACACCTTGGGCCGCTCTTTCCGGGTCCGTGAAATAATTCCGGAATCGGCTGCCAATCAGTTCTTTGCGGGCGCATCCGGTAAGCCTGACCGTCTCCTCGCTGAGATCGGTAATAATACCATCCTTATCAAAGGTGACCAATGCATCCAGGCTGCTCTCAATCAAACCGCGGGTGTACTTGTGAGCGTCAATGAGTTCTTCGGTCCTTTTCTCGACCAACCGTTCCAGATTTTCTGTATATTCTTTGAGATCCCGCTCCATCCTCTTTTTTTCAGTAATATCCCGGGATATGCACCTGGTCATTAAGGGGTTGCCCGCTTCATCGTATACCATAGTGGAGGAGTAGCTGGTATCGAGGACAGATCCGTCTTTTCTTACGAACTGGCGATCCTCATTTTTTACTTTTTTGCCCCTAACGATTCTTGGAAATGTTTTTTTAAACGCTTTAGCAGAATCTTCAGTGAGCAGCTCGGCTATGTGCTTCCCTATCAACTCGTGCTTGGCATAGCCCAACATATCGGCCTGGGTCTGGTTCGCTTCCACAATATATCCATTCACATCAAGGGATTGGTACATGTCCGGGGCCTTTTCATATAGGTCCCTGTATTTTTCCTCAATCTGCATGAAGTCCCAGAACAGGCGGGCACTCACGTGATCCATCACCTTCACTCTGGGAGGCCTGGTTTTCAAGATGTCCTCTAACACCTCATCACTTCCGGTCAGTTCGATAATGAGGTCTAAGTCGTTAATTTCATAAAGGTCCTTATATTCTTTGGTAAGGTACAGCCCCAATTCATCAGCGCATCTTGTTGCCAGCGTTTCGGAATTCCGAATCGCCACGCCTACGATGTTCATGCTCAACTCACTAAATGTATCAGCCATGATCAATTTCATGACTGCCTCACTCCCGGGACCGCCACCAACAATGGCAACATTAAACCTCTCTCTGTGATTCTCTTTCATGGGTTCCTCAATAAAATAGCTCCGCGATTTTATACGACGCGGCTACGCCGCTTAGAAAAAAAGTAACCGTTCACACTCTATGAATAAGGATTAGCCCTCGTGGGAACGGCTGGGCGGAACGGATGTGGCCAAAATAAACAATAAAGTATACTATTCAATGACAGATTTTTCAATTCTTTTTTGTCCCTATCCCATCATCCCCTCGTCCAATATTGGCCGTGAGTATGGTTCCGGCCACTTCAACATCTCTGTAAAGGACGGGTTTCGGCTCCCGCAATGCTGCTTGACTAAAAACTGAAAAGCCGTTAATACCTTTCCCATGAAGCAAGAACTTGCCTTTCTAATCCGGCAGGCCCTGCAATCTGCTTTTGAGGCTGGGACCCTTCAACGGAAAGACATCCCACGAATAGACCTGGAAATTCCCAAGATTGCGGCCCATGGTGACTTCAGCACCAATGTTGCCATGACGATGGCAGTATCTCAAAAGAGAGCGCCCCGGGAAATCGCAAAGATCATCATTGATCATATTGAGGACCCCGATCATTTGCTCTCAAAGACGGAGGTGGCAGGACCCGGGTTCATCAACTTCTTCATTGCCCGGGACAAGTGGCACGAGGTTCTTAAAACCGTGTCTGAGGAGGACACAGGCTACGGCACCTTACAGGTCGGCCTTGGAAAAAGGGTGCAGATCGAATTCCTGAGCGCCAATCCCACAGGCCCTCTCCACGTGGGCCACGGACGATGTGCTGCAGTCGGGGACACCCTGACAGCCGTGTTGAAGGCAGCGGGCTATGAGGTTGAGAAGGAGTACTATGTGAACGATTCCGGACGTCAGATCCGTACCCTTGGTGAATCCGTATTTGTTCGCTATCAGCAACTCCTTGGAAAAACCGTCGATTTGTCAGCAGGGAACTATCAGGGAACTTACATCAAGGACCTGGCCCGCATACTCCTTGATCAAGAAGGGGAACGCTTGCTGGACATGCCCGGGGAGGAGGCCGTCACGCTTTGTGCCAGATTTGCGGCCACGAGAATCCTTGCAGGGATCCGGGAAGACCTGGTGGCCTTTGGTGTCTCCTTTGGCCACTGGTTCAGTGAGCAATCCCTGTATGAGTCGGGCACTGTCCAGGCCGTGATTCAAGATCTCAAAAGCCAGGATATCGTCTATGAACATGATGGGGCCCTGTGGTTTCGGACCAAAGACTTTGGTGATGAAAAGGACCGGGTCGTGGTTCGGGCCAATGGCTTGACTACATACTTTGCCTCAGATATTGCCTATCATAAAGACAAGTTTGAGCGGAAGTTCGACCGCATCATCGATATCTGGGGAGCAGATCACCACGGCTACGTTCCCCGCGTCTCAGCTTCGATCCGGGCCCTTGGATACGACGGAGACCGGTTTCAGGTCCTTCTGATTCAATTGGTTAACCTCCTTCGAGAAGGCAAACCCGTGACCATGTCAACACGGGCAGGCGAATTCGTTACCCTGAGGGAGGTCATAGATGAGGTGGGGCGGGATGCGGCACGCTTTTTGTTCTTATTGCGCCATTATGAGAGTCCGCTTGACTTTGATCTGGAACTGGCCAAAAAGCAGTCCAACGATAATCCGGTCTACTATGTGCAATACGTCCATGCAAGAATTTCCAATATTCTCAAAAAAGCCGAAGAACGGGGTTACAAGGAGATTGACTGGCACGACGACTTCTCCAGGATATTGACTCTTCCTGAGGAGATCCAGCTAATAAAGCTCATGGCCCGTTACCCAGATGTCGTGGCCAGAAGCGCCCGTTTGATGGAGCCTCATCGTATTCCGTTCTACATGAAAGAATTATCAGCAGCCTTTCATGCCTACTATCACGACCGCAACAAGCACAAGGTGGTAAGTGATGATGCCAAACTCTCCGCAGCAAGGCTATACCTGGTCTCTGCTATCCGGATCATCATAAGGAATGGGCTGGCCCTGATGGGCGTGTCGGCACCGGAAAGCATGTAAATGCAAATTTTGCATCCAGTGGTGGCAAAAAAACGAGCAAACAAACAAAAACCGTCAGGGCAAAAAAAGCGTGCCCCTATTCAGCTCACGCGCAAACAGCTTTTTTTTTGGTTGGGGCTCGCCTTTCTTGCGATGGTTTGGATGTTCGCCCTGGGTATTTTAGTGGGGCGCGGTCTTTCTCCGGTCCGTTTTGATGTGCCAAAACTCAAAAGAGAGCTCATGGCTCTGAAACAGGAGGCATTGAAAAGAGATCAGGCACGCTTCAAGGTTGAAACAGATTACCTTTCCGGGAACCCGGACCTTGATTTTTACAAAATCCTTACAGATAAGAAGGAAGAGGCCCGTCTCAAGTTTGCAAAAGCTCATAAGCAGACCGCAAAGCCCGACGTAAAATCTCCGGAAGTCTTTAAGCCAAAGAAGATGGGAGGGCGGGGGCTCTTGACCATCCAGGTCGCATCGTTAAAGAATGCCAGGAAGGCCAGGCAGGAGGTAGCCCGTCTTAAACGTAAAGGGTATGAGGCATATGAGGTAACGGTAAACGTGCCTGGAAAGGGGACCTATCATAGGGTGCGGGTGGGCCATTTTGCGGATTCCAGCGAGGCCGGCCGGGTAGCTGCAAGGCTTAAGCAGGATAAACTTGAAACAATGATTGTAAGGGAATGAAGAAAGTGCCTAAAGTGAGCTAAAGTGCCTAAAGTTAAAAGATAAAACACCGTTCAATTGGTTTTATTGGTTCCGTTGGTTCGATTGGTTAGAAACCAATAAAACTAATTCAACCAATCTAACTAATGAGACGATCAATCAAACAGTTTCTTCAAGTCCTCAACTTTAGCTCACTTTAGACACTTTAGACACTTTAGCTCACTTGGATGTATTGTCATGAGAATTTCAAAGGAAGAGGTCGTCCATGTAGCAAAATTGGCCCGGCTGAATCTTGATGAGGAGGCCATAGAGATCTATACCAGGCAATTAGGAGACATCCTGACCTATATGGACACCCTCAACCGTGTTGACACCAAGGATGTACCTCCCACCTCTCATGCCATTTTCATAAACAACGCGTTTCGTGAGGACGAGGTCAAGGCCTCTGTTCCTGTAGAACGCGTTTTGGCGAACGCTCCCCAGTCTGAAGATGGAAGCTTTGTAGTGCCAAAGGTAATAGGGTAAGGTCTCGGAATTTGAACAACCTGTTGCAATCACGCAGTTTTTGGTAGCCATCTATTTATGCAATCGACATGGAATGTTGGAATGTTGGAATGTTGGAATAATGGAATATTGGGTCCAAAAGCGGAAGAAAGCATTTTTTAGTCTTTTTTCCTCTATGCCCATCATTCCATCATTCCATTATTCCATTATTCCAATTGCGTAGCGAAGCGGAGCCAAGTTTTGGATCTGTATCGATTAACCATACACGAAGCCCATGATCTCCTGACGAGGGGAGAGGTCACTTCTGTAGAGCTAACCTCTGCGGTTTTTGACCGCATAGGACAGGTTGAGGACAGGACCGGGGCCTACCTCATGTTAGTGAAGGACCGGGCTATGGCTGAAGCTGAAGCGGCAGACGAGGTGATCAGACAGGGCACCGGTGGGCCGCTCACAGGTGTCCCGCTGGCTATTAAAGATATTCTCTGCACAGAGGGGATCAGAACGACCTGTGGCTCGAAGATATTGGAAAACTTCATCCCACCTTATAGCAGCACGGTTGTAAACAAACTCAAGAAGGCCTATGCCGTCATTGTCGGGAAAACCAATATGGATGAATTCGCGATGGGTTCCTCCACCGAACACTCAGCCTTCATGGTAACCCGGAACCCGTGGGATTTGACACGGATTCCCGGAGGCTCCAGTGGGGGCTCGGCAGCATCTGTAGCTGCTGATGAATGCATCGGGGCGATTGGCACCGATACAGGAGGGTCCATACGACAGCCGGCTTCTCACTGTGGCGTGGTGGGCCTAAAACCGACGTACGGCCGGGTATCGCGTTTTGGCCTTGTCGCATTTGCCTCCTCCCTTGACCAGATCGGTCCCATCACCAAGGATGTGACCGATTGTGCGATTCTCATGAACGAAATCTGCGGCTATGATCCGAATGACTCAACATCCGTGCCACGGGAGGTCCCGGACTATACCGGGGCATTGCAAGCGGGCCTCAAGGGGCTTGTGGTTGGCATACCCAGGGAGTATTTTGCTGGAGGGCTGGATGAGGATGTGGCCCAGGCGGTTAATGCTGCGATTAAGGTGATTGAGGGGTTTGGGGCAACCTCAAAGTCTGTCTCGCTTCCCCATACAGAATATGCCGTGGCCGTCTATTATCTCATCGCACCTGCCGAGGCAAGCTCAAACCTTGCCCGATACGATGGCGTGAGATACGGTTTTCGAGACAAGGAAGCCGAAGAGTTGATCCAGATGTATAGAGATACCCGGTCAAAAGGATTTGGATCTGAAGTACAGCGCCGGATCATCATCGGCACTTATGCCCTGTCGGCAGGATACTATGATGCTTACTACGGAAAGGCGTCCCGGGTCCGAACCCTGATTATGCAGGACTTCAATCAAGCCTTTGAAACCTGCGATGTGTTGGTTGCGCCAGTGGCCCCCACACCTGCCTTCAGGCTTGGAGAAAAACTGGACGATCCCCTTGCTATGTATCTGTCAGACATTTTTACCCTGCCGGCCAGCTTAGCTGGAATAGCCGGAATTTCGGTACCGTGCGGATTCAGCAAGGATGGGCTCCCGATTGGGCTACAGATCTTGAGCAAACATTTTGATGAGGAAAAGCTCATCAGGGTGGCATACAATTTTGAACAGGCAACTGATTTCCATACCAAAAAGCCAGGCCTTTGATTAGTCATTAGTCATTAGTCATTAGTCATTTGTTGTATGCATCAACTGAGCCGAAAATTTCGCTGTAGTAGAGTGTAAATCACGGCTGTTGGCAATGAGAAAATCCGTGTCCGTCTGCTGCGTATTTAGTTTTGGGGAAAAGGTGTCAGGTTTCGGGTTTCAGGTGTCAGGATTGAGAAACTTAAAGAGCTGAAACCTGAACACTGACACCTGGCCATTGAAC
>DAOVEU010000380.1:0-2883 GCA_030668805.1 Desulfobacterales bacterium | reverse complement strand
TAGTCCGCCGGTTTGTCGAATCATGGATTATGGCCGATACAAGTACGAACAGAGCAAGAAATTTCAAGAGGCCAAGAAACGGCAGTCAACTTTTCAAGTCAAAGAGATAAAAATACGTCCCATGACCGGAGAGCACGACTTCCAGGTCAAGATGCGCCACATAAAGCGCTTCCTGGATAATCGGGACAAGGTAAAGGTTACGGTCATCTTCAGGGGACGAGAGCTTGCCCACACAGACCTCGGGGCAGCGCTTTTACAACGTGTGGTTGAAGAAACATCAGAATTTGCCGTCGTGGAGCAGGGAGCCAGGAGAGAGGGCCGCATCATGGTCATGATTCTTGCCCCCAAATAACTCCCCGGAAATCTCCTCTTCGGAATTCATGAATCGTTATTCGAAAATCGGTAACCGTTCACACCCCCACCCCAACCCTGAATGCTCTTGAATTAAGGGTTGATGGTTTGGCAAGAAGTGGAATTAAGTGAATATGTCATTTCGACCCCTTCGCTTCTGTCATTCCGAGCGAAGCGCCCGCCCTGGCGCGACAGGGGCTCGAGAATATCTCCAGGAGAAGAAACCCGGTCTGGGCCAGGGAGGAATCTTAGTATTATGCTCAGGACAGGCTCCGGGAGAAATCTTGCACTTCCAGCAGGTTGCACAACAAAGATTTCTGATTAAACCCTATAGATTTCGCGTCATCCTTCATAATGATTAGAGTAATCCGTGTAATCTGCGAAATCTGTGGATTAGACGATTAGACGATAAAGATAAAGAGAGGACAGAAACGATGCCCAAAATGAAGACGAACCGAGGTGCTGCAAAGCGCTTTAAGGTAACGGGAACGGGAAAAATAGTCTATTCAAGGTCGAATGCAAACCATATCCTGACCAAAAAGACATCCAAAAGGAAACGGACGCTTCGAAAGTCCCATATTATCGACAAAAACAACAAGCGTATGGTGAACGTACTGATTCCGTACAAGTGATGGGAAGACGCAGAGCGCAAAGCGCATAGAGCATAGAGCATAGAGCAAGAAAACGCTCTGCGCCATGCGCTATGCGCTATGCGCTATGCACGATTCACGACACAGGAGGACCATTCATGCGAGTCAAACGGGGTTTTAAGGCCAGAAAAAGGCGAAAAAAAATATTGAAGCTTGCCAAGGGTTACCGCGGCGGTCGCAGCAAGCTGTACCGCACGGCAGCCGACGCCGTGGACAAGGCATTACAGTATGCTTACAGGGATCGAAGGACGCGCAAGCGAGATTTCAGGAGATTGTGGATCGCCCGGATAAATGCGGCAGCACGACTTAACAACCTGTCATACAGTCGTTTAATACAAAGATTGAAGTGCGCGCGCATAGAGATCGACCGGAAGATACTCGCCGAGCTGGCTGTCTCAGATCCGAACGCTTTTTCCCACCTGGTGGCCATTGCCGCAGGCCCAGAATCGCATTGAAGAGAGAGTAAATCACGGCTGTTGGCAATGAGAAAATCCGTGTCCGTCTGGCAAGGTGTCAGGTTTCGGGTGTCAGGATCGAGAAACTTGAAGAGCTGAAACCTGAAACCTGAAACCTGACACCTCGCAATTGAACTCAATAACCAACAATCTTGATTTACACCCCATTGAAGATTGTCGATTGAATTGACAATCATCAATCATCAATCGTATGAAACAAGAGCTTGAAAAGGTTGAGCAGGTGGCCCTGGAGGCCATTAAGGGTGTTTCAGACCCGACCGGGGTCAAGGCCCTGAAGGCCCGGTACGTGGGCCGCAAGGGGGTAGTGACAGCGCTTTTGCGAAAGATTTCCGGTTTGCCCCCGGAGGAAAGGCCCGAGACAGGCAGGCTTGCAAACGAGCTGAAAAAAAGGCTCGAAAAGGCATTTGAAAAGGCATTGCAAGCTTTTGAGGCGGATCGCGGGGAGCTTATGGCAGACACCCTGGATGTGACCTTGCCTGGACGGCCTCTTGCCAGGGGGCGGGTGCACCCAATTACGCAAACTACCAGGGCCATCTGCGAAGTCTTCCAAAGGCTCGGCTTTGAGATCGTAGAAGGGCCTGATGTGGAATGGGACTACTATAACTTTGAAGCTCTCAACATCCCACGGGATCATCCTGCCCGTGATATGCATGACACCTTCTATATTTCCGAAAACATTGTCTTGAGAACCCACACCTCGCCTATCCAGGTACGAGTCATGGAGTCACAATCCCCGCCGGTTCGCATTATTGCGCCTGGTAAGTCCTACCGTGTAGATTCTGATATCTCGCATACCCCTATGTTTTTCCAGGTGGAAGGATTGATGGTCCAGGAGAACATATCCTTTGGTGACCTGAAAGGCGTCCTGACCACTTTTGCACACCAGATCTTTGATGAGGAGACGAGCCTGCGGTTTCGACCCAGCTTTTTCCCATTTACAGAGCCAAGTGCCGAGATCGATATCCGATGCGTGATCTGCAGGGGTGCGGGCTGCCGGGTTTGCTCCCACACCGGGTGGTTGGAGGTTTTGGGTGCTGGCATGGTGCACCCGGCGGTGTTTGAAATGGTCGGCTATGATACGGACCGCTACACCGGTTTTGCCTTTGGCATGGGCATCGAACGTATTGCCATGCTCAAGTACGGCATTGAAGATATCAGAAAGTTTTACGAAAATGATCTCAGGTTCCTTGAACAGTTTTAGTCAATGAAAGTTAGTCTGAGCTGGCTCAAAGATTATGTGACCATAGATGTGGATGTGGTTAAGCTGGCCGAAGCCCTGACCATGGCAGGGCTTGAGGTGGACGGCCTCGTGGACCGTTACGCTTATCTGGACCGCGTCGTAGTGGGGCGCATCGTTGAAATAGCCCCCAGGTCTCACGCTGAAACACTTTCCCTCTGCAGGGTGG
>DAOVEU010000055.1:0-8321 GCA_030668805.1 Desulfobacterales bacterium | reverse complement strand
CTCTCACGAAATCAAGAATCCCCTGATGGTAATCGGTGGTTTTGCCCATCAGGTTCTTCGCAAGATAGGCCAAAATGGCAAAAACAAAGAAAAACTGGAAATCATCATAAATGAAATCAAAAGATTAGAGGAATTCCTTTCGGATGTTACTGACTTTACCAGGCTATCCAGGCCAAAAAAGAGCTTAGCGAGCATCAATAGTCTGGTAGAGGAAGTCTTTATCCTTTTAGAGCAGGAGTTTGAGGCACATCATGTTGTATTCGACAAATCTATTGATCCTCGTATTCCGCAAACCTTATTTGATCCAAAACAGATTAAGCAGCTATTTATAAATATTCTCAAAAATGCGGTTGAAGCCATGCCGGAAGGTGGGAGGCTGTCTGTTGAAACACATTTGAACGACGATACCATTGAAATCTGCATCAGTGACACAGGAAAAGGAATTGCCCCCGAAGACATAAAGGATATCTTCGACCCATTTATTACCACTAAACCCAAAGGCACAGGGCTTGGGTTGGCCATTTCTCGCAAGATCATGGAGGATCATGAAGGTGACATGTCCATTCAAAGTGAATTGGGAGAGGGAACCGTGTGCACCATCATTCTTCCCGTTTAAGGGGCTCGCTATAGTCCTTAAGATAAAGTTTTTGGATGACAGAAGCGTATGTCTTCCATGGAAGGGGTCGGAATCAGCGCACTGATGCTGGATACTGGTCACTTGATACTGGATAAACGCAACAATTTCAGGCGCATGATCCAGCATCCAGTATCCCTGGCCCAGAACTGGATTGACAGCTTGATAGCCCATAATGAGCATATCGCGCCAGGGCGGGCGAGCATCCAGTATCTGACTGTCATGAAGTACAACGCTAAAAATTCTCCAAAAATCCATGACCCCAAAATCTTTTTCTGAAACTCTATACTATAGCTCACCGCTTGAATTCAGGCAAATATCCGCTTACCTCGGTTAGCATGGTGTCCACTTCGCGATAGACATTCTTGAGTTCATTCAAGGCGCTGCCCACTAAGGGGATATTCTTGGAGGCTTTGGTGCGCCCGAGTTCCAGCAATCTCACAGCATATCCGGCCACGCGATCGAAGTTGTTTACAGATAGGATCAACTTGGGCATCCTCTCTGCCTCTTCCTTGCTCAGGTCTTGCTGGGAAATCCGGATCACGTATCGGGAAATGGCCTCTCGCAGACTGCGGACAGCCTTCCCGTACTCTTCAACCCGGTCCAGGAGTACCTCGTCATTGTACATGAATCCATCCATGGCATACTTTATCATATTTCGTGAGATTTCGCCCAGTCTAACGATTTCCTTGATTGCCAGTTCAATAGCAACAAGCGGTTCGTCAACGAATCTGTCATCAAGATATTGTGGGGTCTCGATGCCAGGTTTTTCGACTACCCTGGCAGGAACAATCCAGGCGATGAACCTTGAAAATGGCCCCACGACCGGCAAAAATAGCAGGGCGTCCATCAACTTTATCATTACGTGAATGTTGGCAATCTGGTGGGCGAGGCTGCCACCGATTTTAGGAATTAGCCAAAGATAAAATTGATAGAAGACCACCAAGGTCAAGAAGGCACCGAAAAAATTAAAAAAAGCGTGGGAAACCGCCGCGCGTTTCGACTCCGCATCAGTACCAATGCTCGCAATGAGCGCAGTGATGCAAGTTCCGATATTGCAGCCCAAGATCAGCGGGATCGCTTCTCTCAAATCACCCACCATGTCCTGGGACGCAAGCATGACGATAATGCTCACCGTAACGCTACTGCTCTGGACAATGGCCGTGGCAATGGTCCCAACCGTCAAACCTATTAGTATTCCCTTCAGGCTGCCGCTGCTCAACAAAAAGAGATCCTTGATTATTTCCTGGGTCTCGGAAGGGATCGCTTTCTTCATAAGAACAAGACCCAAAAACAGTATTCCGAAGCCAAGCAAGATCAAGCCGCTATCCTTGACCTTGGCGCTCTTAAAGAAGAGATGAAGGACCATGCCCAGCCCTATGGCCGGAAGAGCCCATTGTTCAGGGTTTAAGGCAACAATCTGGCTCGTTACCGTGGTCCCGATATTGGCCCCGAGAATGACCCCGACGGACTGGACAAAATTCATCAGCCCCGCGTTAATAAAACCCACAACCATAACAGTAGTCGCGCTGCTGCTCTGAATAATGCCGGTTACTACCGTGCCGAGGAGCAAACCATACAACGGACGCCTCGTAAGGGTTCCCAGTACCCTTTTCATTCTGTCGCCAACCACCCTTTGGAGGCCGTCGCTCATGAGGTGAAGACCGAAAAGAAAGAGCCCAAGTCCTCCAAAAACCTGAAACAGAGTGGCCTTCATAAGGCTTCACCTTTGTGAAATCCCCCCATCCCCCCTTTACTAAAGGGGGGCAAAGGGGGGATTTTTCCCTTTAAGAAAGGGGGGAGTTGTGAAAGTCCCCCTTTCACAAAGGGGGACCCGCCTGCCAACGCCTCGCTCGCAGGGGAGCTACAATGCCGGCATACACGGCAATGGCGGGCAGGTTTAGGGGGATTTTTTTGGGCCGGCAAGAAATCGGAAATGCTCCCTCTGGAGAGCCCCACCGACAAAGAAAGCTTCCGCATTCGCCATTCCGCAATCCGCAATCGTAAGGTCATATCCTCTCGCGAATCACAAGGACATAGAGACGATCAGCCGCATCCTCTATGACATCTGAAATTTCGGTAACCCGTCGCACGAATCTCTCGAGTTGAATCTTGTTGGCAAGGGGGAGTTCGGAGCGGAATATGGTCCTCATCAGGGTCTCCTCCTTTTTGTCAATCTCTGATTCCATAACGCCGATCAAAGAGATCTTTTCCCTCATAGCAGCCAGGTTCTCATCAGATTCCAAGGTGGCGTCGTAGGTTAAGAGTCTCACAGCATCTTGAAAAATACGAAACATCTCCACCATGGTGTCAACGATTTCGTGCAGGGTTTTTTTGTAGTCCTCCGGAACTTCCGGGCTTTGATATACCACCACATCAGAGGCTGTCTCGGCCTTGTTGGCTATCTTGTCCACAGACTCCGTCAGCATGTAGATATCTTTTCGCTCGATGGGCAGAAAGGCGCCAGAGTAAAGGTAGTCGCCAATCGTTCTGCGAAGGATATCGGCTTCGGTCTCAGCATGGTCGCAGGTTTCGTGGATCGATTGAGCTCTGTCTCTGTCCCCTTGAAAAGAGGCCTCCAAACAATCCTTGAAACAAGCCAGGCACTCCCCAACCTTGTTGACGTGTTCATCTATGAGTTCCTTTGCCTTTCTTTCCTTTTCGGTAATCATATCAACCTCCACTATCAATTGATGATTGACGATTTTCGCCCGCCCTGCCTGCCCTGCCCGCCCTGGCGCGACACGCTCGCGAGAGATTATCACGCTCCCCAACCAGGCCCGCCCTGGCGCGACAGGTTCACCTGGATGTATGGTGCCTCTCATCCCGGTCTGGGCCAGGGTCTGGGCCAGGGGCGCGACGTGATTGCAACAGGCTGCTGCCCCCGAAAGTCAGGTCTGGGCCAGGGATTGACAATTGAAACGTCTCGGAATTGTAATTTCTCAATAACTTGGGGTTTGCCCCCATAAGCGCTAAGTTGTTTTGTAAACGTTCACAGCTTACATTTATTCCGTACGGAATTGTTTTGAAAGATGAACGTCGAACATCGAACATCGAACATCGAACGTCCAACGTCCAATGAAAAACGAATATCCAATACCGAACATTCAACGGCTATTTCTGTTTCTTCATCTTTTCCCATTCAACATTCGATGTTGGACGTTCGATGTTCGATGTTCATTTTTTTTCAGCGTGCCCCCTCTGTGGGGCACATGTCCCCCTGGCGGTTTGGCCATTACTTCTATATCCCAATTACATGCTGGGAAAGAACCCACGATCACATAGAGAGTCGTCACAGTAAAGCGAGTGCCTCGGTTCTGTTTTTTCAGCCCCTTTGAGGGAGTCCTGAGCTTTTCAAGCCTCCGGCTCTGCCGGAGGTATATGATTCTGGTTCCGATGCTCCGCGTCGGAACCCTGGCCCAGACCTGGCCTATGGCTTTAGTAGACCAATTGAAGGAGGTCGCGCCAGGGCGGGTCTATTCTGCCGGACGCTCTGCGTCCTCTGTCCAAGGCGCAGAGCGCCAAGGAGAGTGCGTTCCCACGCAGAGCGTGGGAACGAGTAAAAGGTTATCTTGGAAGGACCTTTGGCTGCTGATTTTTCAGTGAGATGAAAGCCTCAATGAAAGGTGCTCCCCAGGCTGACTAAGCATATCTCCGGACACGGGCTCACCCCTTCGATCCACCTTGATGTTGTATTTGTTGAGCTTGTATCTCAGGGTTCGAGGGCTGATGCGCAGTATTTTTGCTGCTCGTTCCTTGTCGCCTCTAACACGATATAACACATCCAGGATGGCTTCTGTTTCGGCAGCCCTTCTAACCTCCTTCAGATCCGTCATACGGGGAGGCTCTCTAAAATGCCACAAAAAGTCAGAGGGGAGATGTTCTATACCTATCACATCGTCATCGTTGATAATAAGTACCCTTTCCAGAAGGTTTTTCAATTCCCTCACATTGCCAGGCCAATCATACCGGCAGAAAATATCAATGACCCCTGGCTTCACCGGGGGTTTGGGCTTTCTATAATTGGCCGCCAATTGATTCAGGAAATGATCTACCATCCTGGGAATAACCGCTTTTCTTTCTCTCAAAGGGGGTATGTATATGGGGACCACGTGAAGCCGGTAAAAGAGGTCCTCTCGAAACAGCCCCCTCTTGACTTGATCCTTGAAGTCTTTATTGGTTGCCGAGATGATCCGAACATCCACCTCGATCAACTCATTTCCTCCGATCCGAAGGAACCGAAAATCTTCCAATACCCGCAAGAAGTCCACCTGATTTTCCAGTGGTATCTCAGAGACCTCATCCAGAAACAGGGTCCCTTTGTGAGCCATCTCAAAGCAGCCCATTTCCCTCCGAATGGCCCCCGTGAACGATCCCTTTTCATGTCCGAAGAGTTTGTCCTCAAACATTAGGCCTGAAAGCACGCCGCAGTTTACCGGCACAAAAGTGTTTTCAGCCCTGGGGCTTTGCAGGTGGATGATCTTGGCAAGCATCTCCTTCCCCGTGCCGCTCTCCCCTGTGAGCAGCACATTCACATCGTATTGGGCCACTTCATACACGACTTTCATCATGGAGCGCATCACATCAGAGCCCAAAATAAACTCCTGCATGACCGATTCCTGGAGGTGCTTTATGTAGGACGATTGGAGTCTCATAGGGCTTCGTAGCCTTACATCTTATAAATTCTACAACATATACCTTTTAAGAAAAAGATTTTGGACTTCTTTTATTGAATAAAATCCTTACGGATTAACTCCAGAAAACACGTCATAGGAGTTCAGGCGTAAGCCTTTTAAGATGCCCATTGTGCAATTTATAAAGCCAAAATCTCTTTATAGGGACTTCGCCCCAATTGCGTTTATTGGGTTCACCTGAACACAACAAACTCAAGAAGCTCAACAAACTCAATAACTCGAATGCACTGTGAGTGTCAACCGGATTCGCTCTCAAAACGGCAAGTTTTTGCTCCATTTGGCAAAAATTTGCCGAACGATGAGTCCAGACTGGCACTTTGCGGAGTGGCCCACAAAGAAGAACTCATAAAATAACAAGGGGTTATCACAAATTGAGATCATTTTCCGGGCTTGGTATGCCCCTTGCTTTGTATTACAGGACCGAAAAGACGATCGATGCCCTGAGAAAGGGTCCGGGCGGGGATAAACCCCGCCCCTACTGTATCTGCCGATATGTGTAGGGGCGGGCTTTATGCCCGCCCGAAAAGATTCATATCGGATCCATTTCACAAACAACAGAGATCAAAAAGGAGGTGTAGCATGTCAAATGCCAGGAAGGTCAAGGAACTGATGGTTAAGATAACCGAGTATCCACATATTCCGTATTGGTTGAGCGTGCGGGATGCTATCTCCATGATTCACAGTGCTTATGGTGAAAGACCGGGCCTGGGAGAGCCCCGCATGGTTTTGGTGTTTGATGAAAAATATCAGCTCCAGGGTCTCTTGACACTCAAAAACCTTCTCATGGGCATTGAGCCAGGATTTCTTAGAAAGGACGAAAAGTCACCTTATCAGGGACTCACACACGAAGATTATGCAAGGCTTTCGACCCTTGTAGAAGGGACCTTTTCTGAAAAGTGTAAAGAGGAGGCAAGAAAGCCGGTGAGTGAGGTCATGACCCCGATCCGGGCCAGGGTTGACGTGAATGATTCTGTTGCCAAGGCGGCCTTTGTGATGCTTCAGGCAGACGTCAGCCTGATCCCTGTGATGGATGGCGAGAAGATAGCAGGCGTCTTGCGCATGAGCGACGTTTTTAACGAACTGACTAAAATTGTATTAGAGTGAGGGAGGGAATGTATGATGGTTGAAAAGAGTGAACCGATTGTCTCCGGAGAAGGCCTCCCGGAGATGCCCGAGGAAATTATCCTTGCTCCGGAAAAACCTATTCTGGACTGGAAGCGCCTGCTTTTTATGGCAACAGGGATTATCCTGTTCATAGTCGTCTATTATGCCCCACCATGGCCGGACGCCGTGGACCCCATGGGAAAGCATTTTCCTCTATCCACACAGGCAAAGGGGGCACTGGCCGTCTTTTTGTTGGCTGGCACCTGGTGGGTATTTGAGGTCGTGCCAATTGGTGTAACCAGTATCACCATCGGGGTGATGCAAGCCCTGTTTCTGATCAGGCCTGCCAAAGCAGCTTTTAAGGACTTCATGGACCCCTCAGTGATGTTTATCTTTGGCTCAATCGTCATCGGCATGGTCTTCACCAAGACGGGCCTGACCAGGCGACTGGCATATAAGATGCTGGCTATTGTAGGAGAAAAGACCAGCATGATCTATCTTGGCGTCTTTGTGGTCACCTCGGCGCTGACCCACATTATGGCCCACACCGCAGTTGCTGCTACCATGTATCCCCTTCTTTTAGCCATCTATGCGCTTTATGGAGAAGGTGATAAACAGACCAAGTTCGGCAAAGGGCTTTTCATTGGTATGGCCTATGTGGCCGGAGCAGGGAGCATCGTGACCCTTTTGGGTGCGGCACGCGGCGCTGTGGCCATCGGCTTTTTTAATGACATCATGGGAAAGGATATCAGCTTTTTTCAACTGACCTACTACATGTTTCTCCCGGGGTGGCTGATGACCTTTGTCCTGTGGGGTTTTTTCATGGTGTTTTTCAAACCGGAGAAAAAGACCATTCCCGGCCTCCGGGAGAAGGCCAGAGAACTCAATGCCGCATTGGGAAAGATTACCGGCAAAGAGGTTCTGGCACTATCCATTGTCGTCGGGGTGATCTTGATCATGGGTCTGCGGTCGTTTGTCCCGGCCATAAAAGTGATTGATAAAACAGCAATCGTTTTGATTTCGACCATCTTATTCTACCTGACAAAAATCCTGGATATTAAGGATCTGGAAGAGATTCCCTGGAATATTATCCTGCTCTTCGCCGGGGCCATGAGCATCGGTTTTTGCCTTTGGGAAACGGGTGCAGCCAAATGGCTGGCCGTGAACTGGCTGGTGATGTTCAAGGAGGCCAACTGGTTTATATTTGTCTTGGGTATCGCCTTTTTTGTCATGATCATGACCAACTTTATCATGAACGTGGCTGCGATCGCCATCTCCCTTCCCGTGGCTTTGGTGATTGCTCCTTATCTGGGCGTGGCCGGAGAGGTGATCCTCTTTGCATCACTGGTCGTAGCCGGTATGCCCTTCCTCCTGCTGGTGGGTGCGGCTCCGAACGCAATAGCTTATGATTCAAAGCAGTTTTCCACAGGGGAGTTCTTTCTCTATGGCATTCCGGCCAGTGTCATACTGATGGTCGTGGTGGCCCTGTGCGCCGCAGTGATCTGGCCGATCTTAGGGATGCCTATCACTGTGGCAATGCCGTAACGATTGATGATTGACGTTGGGGTTTCAGGTTTCAGTGTTCAGGTTTCAGTGTTTCTTGCACCTGACACCTGAAACCTGACACCCGGCACCAAAAAGTACACCTGACACCAAAAAGTACGAAGAAAAGAATTTATCTCTTGGCGCCCGCATTCTTGAAAAGTGTAAACCGAGGAATGAAGGATGCCAATTAGTCAATCGTCAATGGGTGTGAATCACAGCTGTTGGCAATGAGAAAATCCATGTCCGTCTGCTACGTATTTAGCTTTGGGGAAAAGGTGTCAGGTTTCGGGTTTCAGGTGTCAGGATCGAGAAACTTGAAGAGCTGAAACCTGAAACCTGAAACC